>JABFSY010000243.1 GCA_013140395.1 Cyclobacteriaceae bacterium | reverse complement strand
TGCTGAGCGCATCGCCCGATACATCAAAGCCACTCAATGACAAAGATTCGCCATCGACTAAACGCGCATGTAGCCGCGCTGTGCTCCGTTTTTAGCAATTAATGCAAACGGAGATGCTTTCGAATTGTAAATGGCTTTGCCTTCACTATCTGTGGTGAGTGTGGAGAGAAGTTGTTGTTGAAAATCGTAAACTTCTACGGCTATTCCTGAAAGCGGGGCAGTGGTTTTTAAATCCGTTACAAAAACAGAAGTAGTGCCATCATCTCCTCGTTTAGCGATTAGACCGAGATCTGAAGCGAGTACATTTTTTTGAACCTTGCGAGAAGACGAGTAATAGGAGGTATTGCAAGGATTGTCTCGCTCATTCCAGTCGTAGTCGCCATCATAGTAGTCGTAGTCATTCTCATAGTAGTATTCGCGATAGCCAGAGTACTCCGTTTCTTCACTATCGTCAATATCCACTTCTGTTTCCGTTTCACCTTCGCAGAGATAGGCCGAATATTTTTTCTTGAACTTGAGGGAGATTTGATAAATCGCTCCGGGTTCGGTGTTGAGTAGTTTTGCCAAATCCAACGTAAAACGATTCCATTTTCCTAAATCAGTGATGCCGGTGTTGTCTAACTGAATTGTTTTCTTCAATACATTTTTTCCTACGCGGTGCAACTCACTCGATCCATTGATCCGATTGTTTTGTAAAAACTGAAGAATGTTGCTTTCGTATATTTTATTGATGCTGACATCTACTGCTTTTAAATTGACTGCTTCAAAAGGAAGAACCAAGCCTTCCGTACTAGGTAGGATAGACCCTTTGCCCAGGAAGCGCACTTCTGGTTTTAGTTGTTCAAACAGCACTTCTGTGGTGGCTGCTTGTTTCATTTTGTAATCATTGATATTTCGGATGCCTGCTTCGAGATAGATCGTTTTTGTTCCTGCCTGCCGAATGGGAGGGTAGACCCAAATTTCGTTGTCGTGAATATCAAAGTCCAGGGTGAGGTTACGATCTTCACCGATCGTGATGAGCCCAAGTAGTTGTTGCTTCTCTTTGATGGGATCGGAGAATTGGAGCACCACGTATTGATTGGGATTTTGAATCACTTTGGTGGTGGTCAATTTGAAATCGCTGAGCGAAGGCACTTCTACTTTTTCTTCTTCGGTACGATCTACACCAATAGCGTTTCCATTTGCTGACAATAATACCGAGCTCGCTTCTTCTTTACGGGCTACGTCTTCTATAACAAAGGCATGTTGCTTTCCCTCGCCACCGTGTTGCCAATTGATCTTTAAATTTTTCCCTTCTTGCAGTGCCGATACGATCTTCTCTACTGCCTCGTTTTCTGCATAATCAGCGGTGAGCAATGTCCCCTCAATCTTTTGTCTTTTTAACTCTGTTTTAACATATGGTTTTACATTGTCGATAGTCAACTCGAAGTGCTGCGGCATAATTTGAAATGAGTACTCAAACGAAGCTAACTCCTTGGGCACTTCAAAAAGTTTGGAAAGTTTAAAGGCTACTGAATACACTTGCCCGGACGTCATTCTGGTTTCTGGTTTGAATTCCAACGTTCTGCGGTCGAGCCACGTGGTTTTTCCTTTGAGTGATGGGCTAAATTCAAAAAGCTTCACGGAAGTTTCTTGCCCGATAGAAGTTGAATCGATTGCTTCTTTGGTGAGGATGATTCGAATGGGAGAAGAAGAACTGACTACACCAGCCGTATAAGTTGAGATATATTCGCCAAAGGCTGGATTGATTTGCGCGGTATTTGGCAGGTCAGCCTTTTTTTTGCAATCAATTAGAAGAGTGGTTGATAGAAAAACGAGCAAGAGAACGCGCAATTGTTTCATGGGTAATTGGGTTTACCCAAATGTCGCGAAAGGATTTGTGATCACAAAAACCAAAAATGAAGCTTGGATTTAACAAAAAGCCTCTAGGGTGACCCCCGAGGCTTTGTTTTACTGCTTAGCAATTGGACTTACTCAAAACACTTGACAGAAGTGTCAGCCTGAGGTTCTCGAAGGCTATTTTGATTCAGTACGTCAGTTTTCGAGGGCCTCAAACTGACAACACTGTTTGTTTTTCGTAAGTCCAGTTAGCAAACGTTATTACTCCACTTTTCTCGTCCCATTCATTGGGAATGATCCAAATTGCCCTATCGACATAGTGCCCGAGAATTGATCTTTGGTGATCATTCCTTTTACCGTGATAACGGCAGTATTGCCTCCGAAGTTTAATTCGTAACTAAAACTTAACTCGTTGTTTTTGAATGCGACATCTTTTAAAGGGTTTTCGCGTGGCGACCGGTTGCTAGCAATCGTGCCTGAATAAACATTTCCATCTTTAATAATTTTCAATGTGCCCACTCCGCCTTGTGGCGATTCGATGGTGTAGTTCCAGGTGCCGGCCGCCTCGTATGCAACGGTATCAGCTTTAGCAGGTGTCGTTTGTGTAGGTTTTGCAGTCGAAGGAATCGTTACAGGAGCGCCACCTTGCGGGCGACCGCCACCGGCACCCGCTCCAGCTGGTGCACCACCGCCTCCCTGGCCTCCATCTCCACCACCGCCTTCGTCTTTCAAGTCATCATTGTTGATAGACTTCTTGCGTCTGCGCGGAGCGTCCATGCTCATTTTACCGATGCGATAGCTGAAGGTGATTTTGAAGTTAAGGTTCGTGATCTCGTTTACAATATTCTGACTAAGCAGTGGCGAGGTTTGCTCGTTGCGAATCGTGATAGAGGGGTAGAAAAAGTTTTCTGCGCCAAAACCGATGCTTCCTTTTTTGTTCGCTAGATCTTTTCGCAAGCTGAGGCTATACACGCCAAACCCTCCTTGTATTCCCTGCAATTGCACCTGACGGCCGCGATAGAAAGTAAAAAACTGAAGTCCCCAGCCCTTTGCTAGATTGTAACTTCCAAATAATCGCGCATTGTACACCCAGCCTGAGTTGCTGGCGTTGTATCTTCGATCTGTTACGTTGTTGTTCAATACGGCATAGTACGTATCTACTCCGCCATTGAGGGAAAGCTTGCCCGCACTCACATTTAAAAAGATGCTCGCGCCATAAGCATCTTCATTTCCAATATTTTGATAAGAAGTTTGAACGCCACCCGGCAAACCTGGAATGGTGTCGCGTACGGGTTGGATAGAGCCAAACGTATTTCTCATGAAACTCGAAATACTAATGGAGCTTCCTTTTACGAATGTATTGTACGATAATTCATAGTTGTTCGTGAACTCAGGTTGCAGATTGGGATTTCCAAACGTGATATTCAGTGGATTGCTCTGCTGAATATTTGGGTTTAGAAATTGGATCGATGGCCGTTGAATTCTTCGGTTGTAACCCAACTTAAAAGCGCTTCCGTTTTTTAACCGTTTTGAGACATTTAGACTCGGCACAAAAACACCATAATCTGGGATGTTCAACGATTTGTTGTCTCTTGTAGAGGCATCAATCGTGGTGTACTCATATCGTCCACCGGCTTTTAAACTAATTGTTTTTGCTAACTGTGTTGTGAATGAGGTGTAGGCGCCCGTTACATTTTGGTTATAAAAAAGTGCGTTTGTCAAATTTGTGTTAGCTGCTGGTGGATTGTAAATTCCATCTGCATCCGCAAAAGTGGAAACGAAATCGCTATTTACTCTTCTTATGATTTGTTTAGCACCCATTTCTAGTATTGACCCTTTTCCAACAGGGGTCTGATAGTCGAGTTGTACCGTCATTTCTTCGTTCTTGCTTTTGTTGTCATTTTTTGTGAAAACTCGTTCAGGTGCAGTGACCGGGTCAAGGCGCTGATTAACAAAATCATTTACGCGATTGTTAACACTATAAAGACCTAAGACACTTAGTTCTCTCTGTGGTTTATCAAACGTTCTTGTATAAGTGACACTGGCATCAGAGGTTCCGGAATTGTCATCTACGTTTACATTACTCAAAGATCGGTCGATGCCGTTTCTGTTTGTACGTAAGCCATCTTGCCAGTTGAGGTTGTTGCGCAACCCATAGCGCAGCGAGGCCGCCAGAGAATTTTTCTTGTCAATATCGTAATCCCACCCTAAGGTGTACTGTCCAAAAACATTTGCTACACGTGTGTTGGCTGACTGAATGTTAGTGTTGATAGGACCAATTGGATTTAAATCCTGGTCTTTTGACTGCGTAATTTGGGTATTCTCAAAACTACCAGGTTGGTTGTAGTTAGATCGCCCAAAACCGCCCAGCGAAAAGCCCATCTTGCCGGTGCGGTAGTTTCCGTTTAAACCCAAGTTAGAGCCCCGCAAACCAGCGCTTGCATCTACGTTCAAGGTTAGGCCTTGCAATGTATTTTTCTTGGTAATGATGTTGATAATACCTGACGTTCCCTCAGCATCATACTTTGAGGAAGGCGATGTAATTACTTCTACTGTTTTTATTTGGTCGGCAGGTATCTGCTTCAAGGCATCGGCCACACTGCTTGCTGTAATGGTTGATGGCTTGTTATTAATCAACACCAAAATATTCTGGCTTCCCCTCATGGAGACATTCCCGTCCAGGTCTACAGACAACATGGGCACTCGCTTGAGCACGTCTGTAGCATCGCCTCCGCGTGTAGTCGCATCATTTTCGGCATTGTATATCGTG
>JABFSY010000317.1 GCA_013140395.1 Cyclobacteriaceae bacterium | reverse complement strand
GAGCGGACGGAAACGATGATCTCATTGGAAGAGAGCCTCGATCGGAATTTGAGATTGTATCAAAAATCAGATTAGAACTTCACAGATGCCCCGGCCGTAAGTCCAAAACTACTGAAAAGCATCCGCACAGAAGAACTTGCTACGTTGATTTTTCTTAGACTAGGACTTAAATTATCTAGCAAATTTTGCCCATAATCTTCAAGTTTTGTTTGTTCGTAATAATCAGGAAGGTAAGTCATGCTTCAGCAGTTTAGCTCGCCAAAAAAAGACATCTTTTTAAATTTAAATGAAATGCCAGCAACCGACTTGGCTCCAAGAGCATACGAGCCATAATGTTCCTCAATACTGTGGAATCAGCTGCTGTTAGTAATTTCATTATAAATCCGGCCGCAATAGATCGCTAGTGTTGTTAAGACCGTAAATCAGTGGGAAATTGTACCCTACAGATGCGCTTATTGTGTGTTTTTGTGCAACAGAATCAAAAAACAAAAACAGAAGTGCAAAAAGAAGAAGGGAACATTTCATATCAGTTGCGTTCACAGCTTTACCGCCAAACCAATGTTGAAACTCAAACTCGAAAAAGGCAATACCATTCCGGCAGGAAGCGCATTGGCATCAGTTGCTTTGCTCAGGATATCAATGCCATCGACTTCTAAACTTATGATGCGTGCTTTATTGGTAGTATACGAAATATTTGTAAACGAAATTTGAGAATAAATAGAAACTCTTTGAAATGAGTATTGCATCCCCAAAATGGACTTTAAGCCGACTACCGCAGAACCCGTAAACTCCTGTTGTACATCAGTAGTAGTTCTTACGACAGTGCTGTTTATGCGAGCGGTATACCATTGATACACATATTTCGAACGCGAATCAACTAATGCCGTACCTATGACTGGCCCAATAGCAAAAAAAGGCTGAAGTTTTTGCTTGTTAATATTGACACGAAAAAGTGGTGCAATAGAAACAAAAGAAGCTTGGGTAGAACTTGTGGCAGATGGCTCAGTGAACGTGGGGGTTGACAAATTGCCAACTAAATTTTCGCTCCTTAAAAAATTCGCATCAATCTGAAAAGAAAAAGGTGACTTAAAAGTGTAAACGTAACCGAGTTCCATTTGTATGCCGCTTCCATAGGAGCCTTTCAATATTGGAGTAGGATAGAAGCCGAGACTCCTCGGCTCTGGAAGATACTGACTGTTTAGCCCCATTCCGTACCCTACCTGAAATCTTATACTGCTCTTTTGAGCAAACGACACAACATTACAAGTGAAAATAAGAACTATTAACAAATATGCTTTCATCCTTGCCAAGTTATTCATTTTCCCAAAAAGCGCCATCCACAAATTAAATTATCCTCGGCCAAAACTAATAAACTGTGTTTTTGTTGTTAATTTTGGGTTGCTATTTGAAATTAGTCTAAATAGGTCGGAATGAGCAAAGACAATCAGGTTTTAGAAGAGTTTACCTCCAAAGAGTACGAACATGGCTGGAATGTAAACCTGGAGGCAGACGAAGCGCCCAAGGGTCTTAGTGAAGACACGGTACGTTTTATCTCTGCCAAAAAGAAAGAACCGACCTGGCTTTTGGAATGGCGATTAAAAGCATATCGCCAATGGGAGAAAATGCCCGAACCGAAGTGGTCTAATGTTCACTATCCAAAGATCAATTATCAGGACATCATATATTACTCGGCTCCCAAGCAGAAGAAAAGTCTAAGTGGCCTGGATGAAGTAGATCCTGAATTGATCAAGACTTTTGAGAAATTAGGGATCTCCATTACGGAGCAAAAACGGCTAACGGGAGTTGCCGTTGATGCGGTGATTGACAGTGTTTCGGTAGCAACTACATTCAAGTCCACCCTGGGCGAACTGGGTATTATTTTCTGTTCTTTCAGTGAAGCTGTTAAAGAACATCCTGACTTGATAAAGAAGTATTTAGGCTCAGTTGTGCCAATGGGCGATAATTATTTTGCGGCTTTAAATTCAGCCGTGTTTTCCGATGGCTCGTTCTGTTACATTCCGAAGGGAGTTCGATGCCCTATGGAATTGTCGACCTATTTTAGGATTAATGCAGCCAATACCGGTCAATTTGAAAGAACACTAATCATTGCTGACGAGGGTTCTTTCGTCAGCTATTTGGAGGGATGCACCGCTCCGATGCGAGATGAGAATCAACTACACGCAGCTGTAGTTGAGCTATATGCAATGAAGGATGCTGAGATCAAATATTCAACGGTTCAGAATTGGTACCCAGGCGATAAAAACGGAAAAGGTGGCATCTATAATTTTGTAACAAAACGCGGACTTTGCTTTGGGGATCATTCCAAAATCTCGTGGACACAAGTAGAAACAGGCTCTGCTATCACCTGGAAATATCCTTCCTGTGTATTGAAAGGCGATTACTCCATGGGTGAATTCTACTCAGTGGCGGTCACCAACAATTACCAGCAAGCAGATACCGGAACGAAGATGATTCACATTGGTAAGAACACCAAATCAAGAATTGTATCAAAAGGAATTTCTGCAGGCAAATCGCAGAACAGCTATCGCGGGCAGGTACACATAATGAAGCGTGCTTCAAACGCCCGAAATTTTTCTCAGTGTGACTCTTTACTCATGGGCGATCAGTGTGGAGCACACACGTTTCCCTATATAGATGTCGAAAATCAAACCGCGAGAATAGAACACGAAGCCACTACTTCAAAAATTGGCGAAGATCAAATTTTCTACTGCCTGCAACGTGGGATAGATGAGGAAGCCGCAGTGGCTCTGATTGTGAATGGCTATGCCAAGGAAGTACTCAATCAATTACCAATGGAATTTGCGGTGGAAGCTCAGAAACTGTTAGCGCTTACTTTAGAAGGAAGTGTTGGGTAGGTTAATTCAAGATTCAAAGTTCAAGATTCAAAAAGTTGCGAAACTAGGAAAATGGGGAAAGTGAGTCGATTTGAAGATTTAGAGGTCTGGAAAAGCGCAAGGTCTTTTTCAAAACTTATTTTTGATATTACTTTGAAGATCAGTTTTTCTAAAGATTTTTCTCACAAAGATCAAATCAATCGATCTTCTGGATCAATCATGGATAATATTGCCGAAGGTTTTGAGAGAGGTGGAAACAAGGAACTAATTCAGTACCTGTTTATCGCCAAAGGTTCAGCAGGTGAGGCAAGATCACAACTTTTCAGGGCGTTAGATAAAGCTTACATCAATCAAGAAGAATTTAATCTATTGGAAAGTAAATCACAAGAAATCAGCAAGCAACTTTCTGGATTCATAAATTATTTAAAAAATTCAGAAATGCGCGGAGAGAAATACGTAAAAGAACCAATCGAGGATTATTCTACAAGTCCCTCCAATTTTGAATCTTGAACTTTGAATTAATTACTATGTTATCGATAAAGAATTTACAAGCTAAGATTGGTGAAAAACAAATCTTAAACGGAATCGATCTTGAAGTGAATGCCGGAGAAGTGCACGCCATCATGGGACCCAATGGCTCTGGGAAAAGTACACTTGCTTCTGTTTTGGCTGGAAGAGAAGATTACGAAGTTATCGCTGGTGACGTTCAGTTTAATGGTAAGAATCTGTTAGACCTTGAGCCAAGCGATCGTGCAGCGGAAGGTATCTTTTTAGCATTTCAATATCCGGTAGAAATTCCGGGTGTCAGCACGATTAACTTCATGAAAACGGCTGTCAATAAAATCCGTCATTACCGCGGGCAAAACCCATTGGATGCGGTGGCGTTTCTTCAACTGATGAAGGAGAAAATGAAGTTGGTCGAGATCGACCAGTCGCTATTGAGCCGTTCATTGAATGAAGGATTTTCTGGCGGAGAGAAAAAGAGAAACGAAATTTTTCAAATGGCCATGTTGGAACCAAAGCTGGCTATTCTGGATGAGACCGATTCGGGTCTCGATATTGACGCATTGAAAATTGTTGCGCATGGCGTTAACTCACTTCGCTCTAAAAATAACGCAACCATTGTAGTGACCCACTATCAACGATTGTTGGATTACATCGTGCCCGATTTTGTTCATGTATTGTACAAAGGGAAAATTGTAAAGTCGGGAACAAAGGAGCTTGCGAAAGAATTGGAAGCAAAGGGATATGATTGGATTAAGAATGAAGCTGCCCTTGTTTAATCTATGACGACAGCTACAGAAACATTTTTCAAAAGTATACAGGAAAGCACTGTTCCCTCCTATTTTAGCGAAGGACAAGCGATACGCGAAACCGCATTTCAACGACTTATGGAGGTGGGGCTTCCTTCCAGTAAATCAGAGGAATATCGATTTACCCCGATCACAAAAGCATTGGAAAAGAAGCTAATCTGGGAAACATCTACTCAGGCTTCTACTCTATCTTCAATTGAGCCCTTTCTAATCCCAGGATTAGATGCCCATTTAATCGTTTTGATTAATGGAGCTTTTGCAAAGCAATTCTCTAACCTCGATGAATTAGAAAACAGTGTAACCGTTACCACGTTCGCAGAAGCCAACAGTCAGATAAAAGAAAAGATTGTTACGCAACTAGGCTCGCTCAATAAGTCAGATGATGCTTTTTCGTTGTTAAATAATGCGTTCTAGCAGGAAGGGATTTTTATTCACGTACCCAAAAACAC
>JABFSY010000284.1 GCA_013140395.1 Cyclobacteriaceae bacterium | reverse complement strand
GGCCAGCGCGGGAGTCAGTTTGGATGATGTACAGCAAGCCGTTGCCAGTGAGAACGTAATCATTCCAGGAGGACAGCTGTCCGTAGATGGCATGAAACGCTCACTTACGGTAAATGGCGAATTCAAGTCGGCTGAGCAGTTGGCAAATGTTGTAGTAGGATCGACAAAAGGTGGTAAAATCTATTTGAAGGATATTGCGGAAGTTATTGATTCTCATAAAGAGCAGGAAAGTTATGCAAGATTAGATGAGAAAAACGTAATTACACTTAATGTCATCAAACGCAGCGGTGAGAATTTGATTGTCGCTTCCGATCAGATCAATGCCATAGTAGAAAACTTTAGAGCTAATATTCTTCCTCCTGGAACCGATATTACCATTACGGCCGATCAGTCGGACAATACTCGAACAACTCTTCACGATCTGATTAATACCATCATTATTGGTTTTGTGTTAGTGGTCATTATCCTCATGTTCTTCATGGGCGCTACGAATGCATTCTTCGTGGCGATGTCTGTTCCTATTTCGAGTTTCATAGCTTTCTTAGTATTTCCCACATTGGGTTTCACCTTTAATCTGATGACACTCTTTTCATTTCTTCTTGCATTGGGTATTGTGGTGGATGATGCAATTGTGGTGATAGAGAATACACACCGTGTTTTTGATAATGGCAAAGTTCCGATTCGTAAGGCAGCAAAGATTGCTGCAGGAGAAGTCTTTTTGCCAGTGTTATCAGGAACACTCGTTGTATTGGCTCCCTTTGTTCCGTTGGCTTTTTGGCCAGGCGTGATAGGAAAGTTTATGGTGTATTTGCCTATTACATTAATGGTAGCATTGCTTGCTTCACTTTTGGTAGCATATATTATTAACCCAGTATTTGCTGCGGATTTTATGACCGCACACAATCATGACCATGAGAACAAAAGTAAGTTTACACGCGGCTTTAAAATTACAGCTATTGTAATGGGCTCACTAGCGCTCATGAGTTATTTAGTAGGGTGGTTTGGTATGGGAAATTTCACGGTGTTTATGTTTGGTGTCTACGCGCTGTATCATTTCTATTTGGTTCGCGTGATTTCCCATTTCCAAACAGATTTTTGGCCTGGTGTGCAAGAAGGCTACAAAAGGGTAGTCGCAAAGCTTCTAATCAGCTATCGCCCAATATGGGTAGTGTTAGGAGTGATTTTCTTGTTTATATTTTCAATTGTCTTTACGGGAATTCGCAAGCCACCAGTTGTTTTCTTTCCTACAGGAGATCCAAATTTTATTTTCGCTTATGTGACACTGCCAATTGGAACAGATCAAAAAGTAACTGACTCGGTAACTAGCATTGTTGAAGAAAAAGTGGTGAGTGTAGTTGGTAGAAACAATCCAATGGTGGAATCTATCATTACGAATGTGGCTGTAGGCGCTTCTGAAGATCAGTTTGCCGGTACCAATGCCCAGCCACATTTAGGTAAAGTAACTGTGGCCTTTGTGAATTTTGCGAAGCGTGAAAGTAAATCAACTAAGATTTATTTGGATAAAATTCGAGAGGCAGTAAAAGGAGTAAAGGGTGCAGAGATTTCTGTAAACCAAGAAGCCAATGGCCCACCGACAGGCAAGCCTGTTAATATTGAAATAGCGGCAGAAGATTTTGGTGTATTGGTTTCAACAGCTAACAGTTTACAACGTTATCTCGATTCTCTTCAGGTACCAGGCGTAGAAGAGCTGAAGTCTGATTTTCAAAGTGATAAGCCTGAGATCATAGTATCGATTGATCGGGAGAAAGCAAATCGAGAGGGTATTTCCACTGCTCAAATTGGAATGGCATTAAATACAGCGATCAACGGTCGGGAGGTTTCTAAGTTCCGAGATGAAAACGATGACTATGAGATCACTCTTAGAATAGATGAAAAATATCGCAATGATATCAATACCTTGATGAACTTACCATTAACCTATCGTGACATGAGCATGGGTGGACAAGTACGTCAAGTACCCATGTCTGCTGTTGCTAAGGTAGATTATTCAAATAGTTATGCGGGGATCAGACGAATTAATCAAAAACGAGTGATTACACTTTCCTCAAATGTTTTGAGTGATTTTAATCCGAACAATGTAGTGACAGATATTAATGCAAAGCTTGCTGGATTTAACACGCCCGATGGAGTAACGATTAAGATGACGGGAGAGCAAGAAGATCAAGAAGAAACTTCAGCCTTTTTAGGGGTCGCATTTTTTATTGCCTTTGGTTTGATCTTCATGATTTTGGTTACCCAGTTCAATTCTACAAGTAGACCTGTCATTATCATGGCGGAGATCTTGTTTAGCATTATTGGTGTGCTGATTGGTTTTTCACTTTTCAAAATGGAGATTTCTATCGTAATGTCAGGCGTTGGTATAATGGCACTTGCCGGAATTGTTGTTCGAAATGGAATTTTATTGGTTGAGTTTACGGATTTGCTAATGTCACAAGGAATGGAGTTGCGCGAGGCGATTGCCGAGGCCGGGAAAACTCGTATGACGCCTGTATTGTTGACGGCTATGGCAGCAACACTCGGTTTGATCCCACTGGCAATAGGATTCAATATTGATTTCGTTACGCTGTTTACAGACTTTAATCCGCATATTTATTTTGGTGGTGATAACGTTGCTTTCTGGGGACCGCTCTCTTGGACAATGATCTTTGGTTTAATTTTTGGGACATTTTTGACCCTATTCTTGGTGCCGGTGATGTACTTGTTGGTTGCCAAGTTGAAAATGAAGCTATTCAAAAAGAATATGGTGGAAGTTCTTAGTGAAACAGCATCAACGAACTTACACTAGTGACGATTATTTAAAATATATTAAAGGCATCTTGCGACTTAGTTGTAAGATGCTTTTTGCTTTATGATCAATCGATTTATGACAATTTTCATTTTCATCCTAATCTTCCTGACGATTGACTATTACTTCTTTCAAGGAGTATTGGTGGCGAGTAGAGGATGGTCTCCGCTATGGAAGTCAGTTATCCGCTATGGTTTTTGGATTCCGACCGTTCTATCCATCCTGGCTTTGTTTTGGTGGACGTTTGATGATCCGTACCGATACAGTTCTAGTTTTCGCAACTGGATTATTACGGGCATAGTAGCTACCTATTTTTCCAAGATAGTAGGTATACTGTTTTTATTTATTGATGATCTTCAACGTGGAGTACGGTGGATAATTTCGCTATTTCAAAAAGGTTCTTCGGGCACCAGTGCAGGAGAAGTAATCACAAGGTCTGAATTTTTGTCAAAGACAGCCTTGATTGCTGCTTCGGTTCCATTAGGTGCATTTGCCTACGGCATTATTTCAGGGGCACATGATTACCGAATACGCAAGGTGGCAATCAAACTTCCGAACCTTCCAAAAGCATTTGATGGAATTAAGATTGCCCAGCTATCTGATATCCATTCCGGTAGTTTTTGGAACAAGACGGCTGTGAAAGGCGGAGTAGAGATGATACTTCAAGAAAAGCCTGACGCTATATTTTTTACAGGAGACTTGGTAAACAATGAATCAAGTGAGGTGAAGGAATACATGGATGTGTTTAATAAGCTTCGTGCGCCACTGGGTGTATTTTCTATTACCGGCAATCATGATTACGGTGATTATAAGAGCTGGGCTAGCAAAGAAGCAAAGCAGCAGAACTTTAAAGACTTAGTTACTGCCCATAAAGAATTGGGCTTCGACTTATTACTGAACGAAAATCGATTTTTAGTGCAGGGCGGTGAAAAGCTGGCGATTTTGGGTATTGAAAATTGGGGAACACGGTTTTCAAAACACGGCCTACTGGACAAGGCATATCTGGGAACAGAAGAGGCAGCTGTTAAATTATTATTGTCACATGATCCTACCCATTGGGATGCCCAGGTGAGATCAACTTATAAAGATATTGATGTGATGTTTGCCGGACATACACATGGCGCTCAATTTGGTGTAAACATTGGCGATTTCACCTGGACGCCTGTCCAGCACGTTTACAAGCAATGGGGAGGACTCTATCAAGAAGATAGTCAGTACTTGTATGTCAATCGGGGGTTTGGGTATTTAGGATATCCAGGCAGAGTAGGGATGCCTCCGGAGATTACTATTTTTGAATTGAAGAGGGCAGTTTGATTTTTCTTTGATCAACCAAGATATCCACAAGCTTTCTATATTTGTCTAAACTAAAACAACACATATGGGCTTGAATTGGCAAGGCGTTTTCCCCGCACTCACCACTAAGTTTACAGCAGATGATAAGTTAGATCTGCCACTCTTTGAGAAAAATCTACGAGCTCAACTCGATGCCGGTGTCGATGGCATTATCCTTGGAGGCACATTAGGAGAATCCAGTGTATTGAGTAATGAAGAGAAGTTTGAGTTGCTTCGATTTGCGGTCGATAAGGTAGCCGGTAAAGTGCCTGTGATCATGAACATAGCGGAAGGTAGCACGCGGGAAGCAATTAAGCTTGCCAATGAATCTGAGAAGTGTGGGGCCAAAGGATTGATGATGCTACCTCCCATGCGTTATAAATCTGATCATCGCGAAACTGTTCAGTATTTTAAGGATGTTGCTAATTCAACGAGTTTGCCCATCATGATTTACAATAACCCGGTCGACTATAAGATCGAGGTTACGTTG
>JABFSY010000093.1 GCA_013140395.1 Cyclobacteriaceae bacterium | reverse complement strand
GGCTTAATGTGGGCAGGTGGGCTAAATGCAGCCCAAGTAAATACGATGGATATAAATCAAGACGGCCTTCAGGATGTCGTTGTTTTTGATCGGACCGCCAACAAAGTAATCACTTACCTGGCTCAAGGCAATGCACTTCAATACGCGCCTGACTATGAATCGCTTTTCCCAAAAGAGGTCTCCCAATGGATGTTGTTGCGTGATTTTAATTGTGATGGCAAGAAAGACATCTTTACCAGCGACCCGTTTGGCATTATTGTCTTCGTGAACACTACTAAGCCCGGTAAACAACTCTCCTGGCGCGCCTATAACCCTGGCTTCCCATTGCTTACCGCTGGTTTTAGTTCTAATATCAATCTGAAAGTAAATGAGAGCGATATTCCAGCGATCGATGACGTGGATGGCGATGGAGACTTGGACATTTTAAACGTACGCTTTGTTGGAATCGGCACAGTAGAGTGGCATAAAAATTTGAGCATCGAGCGCACGGGACGATGCGATTCCATGCAACTACAACGAATCACCCAGACATGGGGAGAGTTTGAAGATTGCGCATGCGGAAAGATTTCTTTTTCGGGCGGCAAAACATGTGATCAATTATTGACCGGAGGGCGAAGCCAGCATACAGGCGGGAAGGCTTTGTTGTCGATTGATTTAAATAATGATGGTATACGAGAACTCTTTTTCTCTGAAGAATCGTGCACCAACCTTTATCTGCTCTCGAACACTGGTTCTGTTTCCAACCCGCTCATGTCGGGTTTTTCAAATTTCCCGGCCGGCAATCCAATTGCGATGCCCTTTTTCCCAACTCCTTATTACGAAGACGTGGATTTTGACGGTCTTCGCGATTTGGTGGTCTCACCGAATCTTTCCTCACGAAATTCGTTGTCCAGTGATTTTTCAAAATCGCTGCTGCTTTATAAGAATACCGGCACAGCTCAGGTTCCGCAGTTTACCCTGACGAACAACAATTTTTTGCAGGAGCAAATGATTGACGTGGGTGACTTTTCGGTTCCCGCATTTTTTGATTTTGATGGAGATGGAGATCAAGACTTATTCGTATCAACCTACATTAAAGGAACGTCCGCCACTATTTTTCAATTTGAAAACATTAATACCGCAGCGGTTCCTTACTTCAAACGGATTAGTGATGATTTTTTTGGGTTGTCGGTGTTGAATTCCTACAATCTAAAAATTCAATTTGCGGATATGAATGCCGATGGAAAAATGGATCTCGCATTCAGCTGCACCAGCAAAGTAAACGGAAGAACGACACTTCGGTATATTGTCAATTCAGCGAATGACAGATTCCTGGTCGAAGATGCAACGTCAAAACCTACCAACTTGAGTCTCAGTCTCGGTGAGAATTGGATAGTAGTGGACGTTGACCAAGATGGACAAACGGATATTCTGGTAGGCAATGACACCGGTGGTGTTGAGTTCTGGAAAAACCAAGGTGTTCCCGATGCCAACACATATACGATGATCTCGTCCAATTTCCTTGGCTTTGGCAGTAGTACCGACAGACAAAATCTATCTTTTGCAATAGCCGATCTGGATGCCGATGGAAAGGCAGATCTTGTAACCGGTGATCAACGTGGTATACTTTCTATTTATCGTGACTTCCGCACGATCACGAGCGATGCGCAACGTGTGACAAAGATTCTTTTCAATGAATTAACCGATGAGTACGAAAGCCGAAACTTGGGCGGGCGAATTTGGCCAACAACTGCCAATCTCTTTAACAGCACCAAACCCGCTATCATTGTGGGTAACCTTCTGGGCGGGCTAATGATCTTACGGAATGACGAGGGCACGGAACTCCCACCAGAGCCAGCCGTTTCTATTTTTCCCAATCCTTACAACTTCAGCAATACTTCTCCTCTGAAAATAAAATCAGATCGAGATGTGTTTGTTCGTTTCTACAATACATTGGGCCAGCCTTTGTCGGAGAATTATTTTGTGCCCGCTAACCAAGATTATCCCATCAATATGACACTGCTACCTGCCGGTGTGTATATTGCGCAGTTTTTATGGAATGGGAAAACCTATTCCAGACGTTTTGTAGTCTACTAACCTCGCACTTCATTCATCTGCATGAGTACTATTGCTTTTATCTTCGACATGGACGGTGTGATCATCGACAGTAACCCCTTTCACAAAGTTGCTTTGCATCAGTTTTGTGAAAAATATGGCTACCATTTAACAGAAGAACAACTACGCAACAAAATCTACGGACGCACCAACAAACAATGGATCACGAATCTCTTTGAAAGAGAACTAAGCCCGGAAGAACTTCATGAGTTTGCCGAAGAAAAAGAAGGGCTATTTCGCGATTTGTATCAACATGACATTAAAGCCTTGGCCGGCCTAGACCAGTTTCTGGAAAAAATGAATGGGCAAAAATTGGCACGTGCCATTGGCACCTCAGCACCCCGCAGCAATGTTGATTTTGTGATGGCCAAGACGAACTTGAGTCGATACTTTCCGACAATACTGGATGATTCGTTTGTCGAACACGGGAAACCGAATCCTGAGATCTATTTGAAGTGTGCCGCTGCTTTGGGTTATCAGCCCAATCGCTGTGTTGTTTTTGAAGACTCTATATCAGGCGTGACAGCTGGCAGAGCCGCTGGCGCCAAAGTGGTGGGTGTTGCCACCACCCACACCCATAAAGAATTGGCGGAAACAGACTACATAATTGATGACTTTACCGATTTGGATCCGGCACAATTGATCAGTATCCTGTTCAAAAAACCAGATTAAGCGCGCGAGGACGGCATTTATTCAAATTGCCCGGTTATTTCTGGTCTGCCCTTGCTTATTTGAGGTTGTTTTGCCGATATTTGCAATCCCTTTTTGAAAAGGGCTAAAAAACGAAGATTTATGGCACGGGTTTGTCAAATTACAGGAAAAAGACCTCAAACGGGTAACAATGTTTCGCACGCTAATAACAAAACGAAGCGGAAATTCTACCCTAATCTCCAAACAAAGAAATTCTTTATTCCTGAGGAGGATAAGTGGGTTACATTGAAAGTATCTACCAAAGCGATTAAAACGATCAATTTGAGAGGTATTTCAGCCGTTTTGAAAGAGGCAAAAGAAAAAGGCACGTTTACAGCCTAACATTTTTAACATAGTTACACCATGGCAAGGAACAAAAACAGAATACAAGTAATTTTAGAGTGTACTGAGCACAAAGCAAGCGGTATGCCTGGCATGAGTCGCCACATTACTACGAAAAACCGCAAGAATACAACTGAGCGGATTGAGCTTAAGAAGTACAATCCTATCTTGAAAAAACAAACCATCCACAAAGAAATTAAATAACCATGGCAAAGAAAGTTGTTGCATCGCTCAAGAAAACAGACGGTAAAAACTACGCAAAGGTTATCCGTGCGGTAAGATCAGAGAAGACAGGTTCTTACATCTTCAAAGAAGAAATCGTTGCTACTGATTTGGTGAAGGAAGTACTCGCCAAAAAGTAATTTGATTCTATAAATTTATAACGAAGTCCCCTTGAGGGACTTTTTTGTTTACCCTCTAAATATGTCTTTTTTAGGAAATCTCTTTTCGAAGGAAAAAAAAGAATCTCTCGACCAAGGTCTTGAGAAGTCGAAAGAGAATTTTTTTAGCAAGCTTGGAAAAGCGATTGCGGGAAAATCTTCTGTTGACGAGGAAGTATTAGACCAACTGGAAGAGATCCTTATTTCTTCGGATGTGGGAGTAGACACTACATTAAAAATCATCCAGCGCATCCAGGCGAGAGTAGCTAGAGATAAATATGTCGGCACGACCGAGCTAGACTCTATTCTAAAACAAGAAATAGCGCACCTGCTTTCTGAAAACAATACAGAAGACCTGGCGGACTTTGAAACGCCTACAGGAAAAAAGCCTTACGTTCTTTTAGTAGTAGGCGTAAATGGAGTTGGCAAAACTACTACGATTGGAAAGTTAGCTGCTCAATTTAAGAAAAGAGGAAAATCGGTTGTACTTGGTGCAGCTGATACCTTTCGGGCTGCGGCTGTTGATCAACTAAAATTGTGGGGCGAGCGAGTCGGTGTGCCAGTCATTTCAAAAGGAATGAACACAGATCCATCTGCTGTGGCTTTTGAAGCGGTTGAAAAAGGGGTTGAATTGGGAGCTGATGTCATTATCATCGATACGGCTGGTAGGCTTCACACCAAAATAAACCTGATGCAAGAGCTGTCAAAGATTAAACGTGTCATTCAAAAAGTGATTCCCGATGCCCCACACGATGTAATGCTAGTGTTGGATGGTAGCACGGGCCAAAATGCTGTTGTGCAGGCGAGAGAGTTTACAAAAGCAACAGATGTAACTTGTTTAGCCATTACTAAGTTAGATGGCACCGCCAAAGGTGGCGTTGTAATTGGCATCTCTGACGAATTCAAGATACCGGTTAAATACATTGGCGTAGGTGAAAAAATTGACGACCTCCAAACCTTTAACAAGAAGGAGTTTGTGGATTCACTATTTAAAAAGAATTAGTTTTTTACCCTGAGATTCGGGGTCTCTCGCCAGGCAAATCTCCAAAAAAGCTGATAATTGAAACCCCAGTAGGGCGTTTCAGAAATAATTCCATACCCGGGCATATCGTAAGGCTGTAGGGCGCCAC
>JABFSY010000321.1 GCA_013140395.1 Cyclobacteriaceae bacterium | reverse complement strand
TCGCTTCTTGTATTCTGAAGAAATGCCAATCCCATTATCTTCCACCACAAGTTTTATTTCTCTTCCCGTCTCGATCAGGCCAATTTTTATAATAGGATTATCATTACTGTATTTAAGTGCATTGTCTAATAAATTGTAAACAACATTTGTCAAATGAACCAAACTTCCTTGTAACTCAAAATCACTCCCTGTTTTTTCAAATTTGATACTTCCTTTTTTCCTTTCAAGAACCAGTTTCAGGGATGCTATAACTTGTTCAATTACCTGATCTAGTTGGACCGGCTCGGGCTGAAAATCTACGCCTTTGCTCTCAAAGAGAGACGTTTTTAGAATTTTATCCGTAAGTAAAGAAAGTCTGTTAAGTTCATTTTGCGCAATTTCCAAATACTCCTTTGTAAGTTCGCGATTCTCGATACCGTTAAAGTCTCTTAAGGCTTCTATGGCAACCCCAACAGTGGTGATGGGGGTTTTCAGTTCATGCGTCATGTTACTGATGAAATCATTTTTCAACTCCCCTAACCGTTGCTGTGACCGAATGCTGCGGTACATGATCCAAAAAGCACCCAACGTAAGGACAGTTAAGAAAATCGCAAATAAAAATTGAGGTGCAATTCCTTTTAAAAGATAACTACGCCCATTTGAAATTTGCACGTTGTACAAATTAATGGGATTGAAGCGAACCCACCTAGACGTTATTGTATCGGTGAACACACTTCTGGTTTCCTCATCCAATTCCGCTCTCTCAAATAAGGCCTTGAATCGAGCTCTGGGGTTTCCAAACGAATGCTCCATTTCCGGAATGGAACGTTTTCCGATTTCGAAACGAAACGATAAGTTTTCCTTTTGAAGTGCCTTCTGAAAAGCAACCCGAATGACATCCCTTGATAACGAATCCGGACCCACGCGAAGTATGAAATTACCTGTCTCAATCTTTGCCCTCTGTATTTGAGCGCCAATGGGTCTCAAAAAGCGTTGCAGCGAATCTTTTTTTTCGGTAGAGGATATGAAAATCTGAATTTGTGAAGTGTTTCGCTTACGATCACCTTTTGAAGTTCCTTTCCACACAAAGCTCGTATCCTTCTCCGTTTTAAAAATTAAGCCAGTAGCTCCGGAAGCCGTATCCGATGGTATGCGTTCAAAGTTCTTTATAAAAAGAGAATCCCTCAATGCGCCTATGGTAGATTCAAAAAGATTGTTGGTGTCTTTTCGCAAATCCATGTAGGCCTTTTCATACGAAGACGTCAACCAAAAAAATTGCAAGGCCAGCAAAAGCAAAATGCTGGTGGCCATTAGCAAAATGATTAACGGATTCTTTGATTTCATCTTTACAAAACTACACCCTTTAAAACATTCGCTAAAGGCCATTAACCTTAATTAACATTCCTTTCAGAACTATTAACCTTGGTTTGCCATCTTTAGCCGTACGTTTACAGCATAAACCAAAATGAAAAACTTTACCCTTATGAAAAAACTACTCCTTGTGCTTGGCATACTGGTATCATTTGCAGCCATCAACATCGTATTTGCACAGTCATCTACGGGTGTTATAGAATACGAAGTAAAAGTAAACTTACATAAAACACTTCCTCCCGGCCGCGAAGGTATGAAGGCAATGATCCCGGAATTTAGAACCAGCAAACAACAGTTGTTCTTTAATGAAAACGAATCATTATTTAAGCCGATTATTGAAGACGAAGAGGAAGAAGAGCAAGGTGGTGGTGTCGTTATGCGCTTTCGTCAGCCTAATGTAGAAATCTATCTCAATCAAGCCGCCAACAAAAGAGTTTTTAAAGAAGAGTTCTTTGGTAAGACCTACTTGATTGAAGATTCTGCAAAAGTGGCTGCCTGGAAATTTGGTACTGAAACAAAGACCATTGCCGGCTACGAATGCCAACAGGCTTATTACACAGATGACAGTAATCCAAAAAGAATTCAGGAGATAACCGCGTGGTACGCGCCAAAACTTCGCCCCTTTCTTGGTCCAGAACGATTCAATACGCTACCGGGAGGTGTGCTCGCTGTGGATATTAATAATGGAGAACGCGTGCTAGTCGCGAAAAAGGTTGAATTCAAAGAACTGAAAAAGAATGATTTAAAAGAGCCGAAGGGAGGAGAAAAAATTAGTCGTTCAGACTTTATCAAAATGCGCGAGGAACAAATGAAGAAGATGGGCGCAAATGGAGGAATGATTATTAGGAATTAAGTTGAAAGCTAAAAGTAAAAAGCTGAAAGTCTGAAGCAGAAGGATATCAGGTAGAATTCCGAACACAAGACTTAGAATTTCTTAATGCCTATTTGAAAATGAAAAGAATTTATATCCTCATTGTTTTATTGTCCATCGTTCAAATCAGCGTTGCACAGAAATTCTCAATCAAAGGACAAGTAACAGACTCGACTAAAAGTGCGCTTCCCAGTTCAACCGTTATGTTGTTGAGCCAAAAGGATTCTACTCTTGTCAATTTTGGAGTCAGCGACAAGACTGGCTTGTTCGAAATTAAGAATGTTAGCGTTGGAGACTACTTTTTAAAAGTCACATTCGTAGGATATGCAACCTATCAAAAACGAATTTCGGCTGTTGGTGCCGGTGGAGATATTAATGTTGGATCGATTAAGATGATTCCGCAAGACAGGGAGCTTGAGGAATTAGTTATCAAAGGTGAAAAGGCACCCGTTACTGTAAAAAGAGACACTATCGAGTTCAACGCAGGTTCGTTCAAAGTAAAAGCAAATGCCAACGTGGAAGACTTATTGAAAAAACTTCCAGGCGTAGAGGTAGAAACGGACGGAACGGTTCGGGCGCAAGGTGAGCAAGTGCAACGAGTAATGGTGGACGGCCGTGAATTCTTTGGTCGCGATCCTAAACTCGCTACTCGAAATCTACCTGCCGATGCCGTTGAAAAAGTGCAGGTATTTGACAAAAAATCGGATCAATCCATTTTTACAGGGATCGATGACGGACAGAAGGAAAAGACGATAAACCTAGAACTAAAAGAAGAAAAACGCAACGGTGCGTTTGGTAACATGATGGCCGGAGTAGGAACCGATGACCGCTTTCAGGCAAAGGCTAACATCAATCGATTTGGAAAAGGCAAACAACTTTCATTTTTGGGAATGGGGAACAACGTTAACGAACAGGGATTTTCATTTTCTGATTTCTTGAACTTCACAGGTGGTTCGCAACAAATGATGGGCGGTGGAGGAGGGGGTGGACGGGTAAACATTCAATTGGATGGTGACAATACGAACGGAGTGCCTCTAAATTTTGGCGGACGGCAAAATGGGATAATGACCAACTACGCGGGCGGCATCAACTTTAATCGCGACCTAACTAAAAAAGCACAATTGACCTCCAGTTACTTTTATAATCGAATAGATCAGGACATTCGACAAGGTACAGATCGGATTAACTTTCTACCCAATCAACCCTCGTACAATTTTAATGAAAATAGTATTCAGTCAAATCTCAATGACAATCATCGTGTGAATTTGACGCTTGATCAGAAAATCGACTCCGCCAACTCGATAAAATTCACCAACAACATTACCTATTCAGAGTCTAGCCAACGATCTTCTACTAAAAGCGAAACGCGCTCTAACGATAATACGTTGCAAAATGAAAGCGAGCGATTCAATACAAACGACCAGACTTCATTCAATTTAAATTCAAGTGTTCTATTTAGGCATCGTTTTGCGAAAAAGGGGCGCACGCTCTCCACTAACTTAACACTTGGTATTTCCGAAACGGATGGTAAAGGCAATCTAAACTCCACTAATGAGTTTTACGGTAACAATCCGCGAATTCAAGAACTTACTCAACGGAACACTCAAACCAACAATACGCAGTCCTATGGCGGCACACTAACCTATACCGAACCATTGGGCGGAAGAAAATACCTTGAAGCCAACTACTCCTACCGAACCAACCAAAACCAAGTTGATCGAATAGTTTACAATGAAAAGGGCGGAGCCAGCACCATCGATCCGTTTCTTAGTAACATCTACAATAGCAATTATATCTATAGCAGGCCGGGAGTTAATTTCAGAATGAATCGTCAGAAATACAATTTTGCGGTTGGTGTTGGCTATCAAAACACCCAACTGAAAGGTGACCTAATCACGCAAAACGCAAAGATCAATCGCAGCTTTGAAAACTTTCTTCCAGTCGCACGGTTCAACTATGATTTCAGTAACTTTAAACACCTGCGCTTTGATTATGAAACTTCTATGCAAGAGCCAAGCATTCAACAACTACAACCAGCCGTTATCAATACAGATCCGCTGAATATTTCTGTCGGTAACCCAGAATTGAGACCTGGGTACGCACACAATATCTCCGCCAACTTTACTACGTTCAACCCAAGTAAGTTTATCAATTTCTTTGCGTTCGCGACTGCGGCCTATACCACCAACGCAATTGCGAACTCACAAACTGTTGATCCTACAAACTTCGTGCGTACCTCAAAGCCGGTGAATGTGCGCGACAACCTTCGAATAAACGGAAACTTCAACTTAGGTGTTCCTATAAGAAAACTCAATAGTCGATTTAATATTGGGCCAACCTTCTCAATCACAAATGGGATAAACTTGTTAAACGATCTGGAGAATCGAACCAAACAACAGACAGTAGGCGGCACCGCCC
>JABFSY010000098.1 GCA_013140395.1 Cyclobacteriaceae bacterium | reverse complement strand
GGTATTATTCCAAGTTGTAGAGCCTCGTTGAGGTGTGGAAGCATCGTTTCGCCAAGCCCTGTTGTAGTACTGTTGAGAATTGTCTGATGTTGCCACCCGACCACCTGAATTACTACCTCCACGATTTCCATTCGTACTATAATAACGATCTATCTCCTCACCGCGCGCTGAATTAGGTCTTGGCCGATCTACAATAACCACTGTGTTTGCTCCACCCCAAGGATTGCCCCAATTGTTCCATCCGTTGTTATAAAAACTATTCATTCCCCACGAGTTGCCCCATCCGCCATAGAAAGAATTCATGCCCCAGTTATTGTAACCCCAAGGATTATTGAAACTATTCCATCCATTTCCCCAGCCGGAACCCATTCCGAAGCTAAAGGACAGGCCGGGTTGATAAAATCCATTCATTCCGTTCATCATCCATGGATCCATCCAGGGATTCATCATACTCATACTGTTGTAACCCCAAGGACTCATGCCCATACCCATTCCCATCATACCCATCCGATAAGGATTTCCGAACCTATTGAAAGGGCTATAGAAACCATTATTGAAGTTGTTAAATCCGCAACTCGCACAATTACTTGCTAAATTTTGATTTACTGTAGTGGGCTGGTAATTGGGAGAAAAATAGGGTGCTGTAGCTGTCGTACTAGTGCCCACCTTTGAACCTGATATATATTCTGGATTTACATTTCTTGCTGAATAACTATCAGTAGGGTTAATCGTTGCCGCTGTTTCACTCTCCGTAATTCTTCTCACGTTTGAGGACGCGAAAATCTCCTGCCTGTCTTTTTGCGCGGCTGCATTTAAGATCGCTCGATCCTTCGATGTAAAATACATATCATCATCTTCTCTGCTTTGCGCAACGGCAGTCGAGAGGACTCCTGTACACATTAGAAATAGGAAAGCAATTTTCGTTTTCATACAGATTGATTGTTTCTACGGTTAATAACGTAAATCTAGGCATTCTAGATATAGAAAGTTAGCAAATTTGTTTGTAAAATGTGTGCAACCAGGAAATCGGAAACGGTTGATCGGAAGGATACTCGCATTCCTCCTATATTTGCGCGTTCAAAACTTAAGATAAGCTAGAAATAATGGGAAAAGAGATCACCAGCCGGGCAGACGATTATTCGCAGTGGTATATCGATTTAGTAAAAAAAGCCGATTTGGCTGAAAATTCTGATGTTAGAGGCTGTATGGTAATAAAACCTTACGGGTATAGCATTTGGGAAAAAATGCAACAAGCATTGGACAAAATGTTCAAAGACACCGGTCATGTGAACGCCTATTTCCCCTTGTTTGTGCCCAAAAGCTTATTTGAAGCAGAGGAAAAAAATGCGGAAGGCTTTGCGAAGGAATGCGCGATAGTAACGCACTACCGCCTAAAGACAGATCCAACCAGGCCCGGTAAATTAATGGTTGATCCGGAGGCTAAACTGGAAGAGGAACTAGTTGTTCGCCCAACCAGTGAAGCCATTATTTGGAGTACCTACAAGAAATGGATTCAATCGTATCGCGATTTGCCTCTGTTGATCAACCAATGGGCAAACGTAGTGCGTTGGGAAATGCGCACTCGACTTTTTTTACGCACTGCGGAGTTTCTTTGGCAAGAAGGGCATACAGCGCATGCCACTTCTGCGGAGGCTGTCGCTGAAACAAAACAGATGTTGGATGTATATGCGGAATTTGCCGAGACCTTCATGGCTATGCCAGTAATTAAAGGAAAAAAATCAGACGGGGAGCGTTTCCCAGGTGCTGTTGATACGTATTGTATAGAGGCAATGATGCAAGATGGAAAAGCACTGCAAGCAGGGACTTCTCACTTTCTAGGGCAGAATTTTGCAGATGCATTTGGTGTTCAATTCACCAACAAAGAAGGCAAACTTGAAAAAGTGTGGGGGACTTCATGGGGCGTAAGTACTCGCTTGATTGGCGGATTGATCATGGCGCACTCTGATGATGATGGATTGGTATTGCCTCCTAAATTGGCACCTATTCATGTGGTGATCATTCCTATTTTCAAAAGTGAAGAAGAACTAAACAAAGTTTCTGCGAAGGCCGAAAGCATTGCCAAGGAATTGCGAGCTCTGGGCTTATCTGTAAAGTTTGATAATCGTGATAACTTAAAGCCAGGATTCAAGTTTGCTGAGTACGAACTGAAAGGGGTGCCTGTTCGCATCGCTATTGGGCCACGCGATTTGGACAACGGCACGGTAGAGGTTGCACGCAGAGACACAAAAGAAAAGAAGGTAATGCAAATGGATTCGGTAGTAAGTGAAATTTCTCAACTATTGGAAGACATTCAGCAAAATATCTATCAGAAGGCGTTAAAATTCAGAAATGAAAAAATTACCAGAGTCGATTCATATGATGAATTGAAAAAAGTGCTTGATGAAAAAGGAGGGTTTGTGTCGGCTCATTGGGACGGCACAGCGGAAACAGAAACGAAAATAAAGGAAGAAACGAAAGCTACTATTCGTTGCATTCCGTTAGATGGAGGACAAGAGGAGGGAAAGTGTGTCTTCTCAGGAAAGCGTTCTAGTCAACGAGTGTTTTTTGCGAGAGCGTATTAATATTTTAGATTTACGATTTCGGATTTATGATTGAGTAGTGAAGTATAACGAAATCGTGAGTGGCAAAGATTCGAAATTGGGTGAACTTAATATTGTGTAGTTTTACGCGAGCTTTGGCAATAATCATAAATCTAGAATCGTAAATGGCAGAGTGGTCAACCGTGATATCGTTAGTAGTATTTGGCCTTATATTGGTCGTGGCAGAGGTTATTTTTGTGCCGGGTACGACCGTGGTAGGCATCATCGGTTTTTGTTTTTTGGTGGTGGGTGTTGGATTGAGCTTCAAGTACTTTGGCAGCGAAGTCGGCTGGGTGATGTTGGGTACCACATCCGTTGCCTGTGGTGGACTTTTGTATTTCTCTTTTACCACCAATATGTGGAGTCGGTTTTCGCTCAAGTCATCCAATAAAGGCAAAGTAAACGAGGGGGAGTTGGATCAGCTGGTAGTTGGGATGGAAGGTAGGGCGATCTCCGCCTTGCGCCCAATTGGTAAAGCGGAGGTGAACGAACAAATTGTAGAAGTTAGAACCAATGGCGATTACCTGGATAGTGGCAGTCGCATCCGAATCATTAAAATTGTATCAAACCAAATAATTATAGAACCCATTAACTAAAAAGAAAAACTATGGACTTAGTATTTATTCTCATTGTGTTCCTCAGCATTATCGCGTTTTTCATGTTCACGTACTTTGTGCCGGTAGGCTTGTGGATTACAGCTGTGTTTTCTGGAGTGCGAGTTACGATCGGCCAATTAATTGGTATGAGACTTCGCAAAATTCCACCTAGCATCATTGTGAATTCTTTGATTACCGCCACAAAGGCTGGTATTCCGTTAACGCCAAGCGACTTAGAAACCCATTACCTGGCTGGCGGTGACGTGCCAAACGTTATCAAAGCATTGATCTCAGCTGATAAAGCAAACATCAGTTTGACGTTCAAGCAGGCAACGGCCATTGACTTAGCAGGCCGTAACGTTTTTGAGGCTGTTCAGATTTCAGTAAACCCAAAAGTGATTAACACGCCAAAGGTAGCGGCCGTAGCTGCCGATGGTATTCAATTGATTGCGATTGCTCGTGTAACCGTGCGTGCAAGCTTAGCACAATTAGTTGGGGGCGCTGGTGAAGAGACTATTTTGGCTCGAGTAGGAGAGGGAATTGTTACTTCTATTGGTTCAGCCGCTTCGCATAAAGAAGTGTTGGCCAATCCTGACAAAATTTCTAAACTGGTTCTTTCTCGCGGATTAGATGCGGGTACTGCTTTTGAAATTCTCTCTATTGATATTGCAGACGTGGACGTAGGTGCAAACATTGGTGCGAAATTGCAAACAGACCAGGCAGCAGCTGACTTGCGCGTAGCTGAAGCGAGAGCCGAAGAGCGAAGAGCAATGGCTGTAGCAGTAGAGCAGGAGATGAAAGCAAAAGCGCAGGAAGCCCGTGCGAAAGTAATTGAAGCCGAAGCCGAAATTCCTAAGTCAATTGCACAAGCATTCCTCAATGGAAACTTAGGTGTGATGGACTACTATAAGATGCAGAATGTTCAGGCAGACACAGAAATGAGAAATTCGATTTCTGGCTCGGGAAAGAGCGGAGGTACCGCACCAGCTAAATAGAAAATCGTTTTCTAAATCAAAATCAGGTCTTTCGCCACAAACGGAAGACCTTTTTTTATATCCCTTCTTCGATATGGAATTGCTTCCGAAGACGTTCGGCACCTTTTCCATCCATCATCATCACCATGTAGTCGCCCGCGTCTATCTTTAAGGAACCTTCTGGATTCTTTAATAGTTTTCTTTTTCCATCAACGCTTTTCACCAAGCCGATGAGCACCACATTGCAACTCTCTTTAAGGTCAAAGAAAGCTTTATCATAATACATTCCCGCAAAAGGATTGTTGTCCTTTACGATGACTTGCTTCATGTCGTATTCGTGGTCTTCATGTGCGTAGGCAATCAACTCTTCACTGAAAAGTGCAACATCTGGCTCATAGATGTAACTGGCCAGTAGCTTTGATGAAATCTCATTTTTTGAGATGGTATACATCACACCCGCTGCCTGAAAAGTGCTTTTTAGATTACCATTGTCGAGAGTAACTACGTAGTGCAAACTAGAAAAATGCTTCTTTAGATTGATGACATAAACTAGTTTCTCGGTGTCGTCATTCAAATTTACAAAAACGATACTCGCGTCACGAATGTTTGACTTCTCCAATAACTCATAATTGTTATAGTCTGAGTACAACGTGTATACTTGGTCTTGTGTATAGTACTCACGAATGATATCGATGCTTGCTCGATCTTTGGAAATAATAGCTACTTGCTTTCCCGCTCCGATCAAATGACTGATAACTGACTGACCAAAATCATTCCAGCCAATAATTACAACATGATTTTTAAAGTTGGTGCCGTTAAAGCCAAGCATTCTGTTCTCTTGTATTGTGTTCATAAAACTTGCAATTTGTCCAATGATAAAACCGTAAACACCTAAGCTGGAAACCAAAAAAATTAAACCGATCACGCGACCCCACGAAGTAACTGGAATAATGTCTCCATACCCCACCGTGGTTAACGTTTCAGCAAGATACCAAATTGCGTCTTTGATGTTACGCATTTCGCTGTTGGGCGATTTGCTTTCAATCGACAACATCGTGACTAGCAAAGCTCCATAGCCAAGTACTAGAGCTAGTACGGTTATAATCGCTTTCTTTCGATTGAAACGCCTAATATGAAAACCTGACATTCGGGAAAATTAGTGCATTTTTTTGAGTTACAAAAAGGAAGTTAGGAGTTAGAATAGAGGAGTTAGAATATAGCTGCTGATCTTTGGCCACAGCCTGCATTATTCAGGCTCACATTTTTTAAGTGCATTCTCTATCGTTGATATTTCCACAATCCCTCGCTGATGTTCCCATGAATTGTAAATATAGGTCGCGATCTCGGCAATTTCTAGCTCGGTGAGTGAAGGTATGCCCTTCATCTCTTTGTTATATCTTTTACCATTGACAAGCAACTCGCCTTCCATTCCATTTTTCATGGCGCAAATCACCTCTTCGAGATGTTGATCCATGTAGTCAGATTTGTCTAAAGGAGGGTATAGTCGCCCCAAGCCTCCGCCTTCTTTTTGATGGCAATTGCTACAGTTCTTGAGGTACAATTGCTCGCCTTGCACATAGTATTGTTGAAACTTCGTATCGTGGTTCGCGGCCTGATGGCATGCGTAAAGTTGAATGCAACACGATAACATCCAGAAAAGACTTTTGAATCTTGAATGTTGAACGTTGAATTTTTGAATCACAATCTTCTTAATCTTTTTATGTCGACTATCAACCTATTTACTTCTTCCTCTTTAGTGCCATCGTACTTACCCCGAATTCGACCTTTTTTATCGATCAAAAGGAATGCGCCACTGTGAATAAAGCCATCGGGTTCTGTTTTATCCTCCATGGCGGTGGCAAAGTAGCTCGTTTGTGCAATTTTATAGATCGAGTCTTTGATGCCTGTCACAAAATGCCAGCGCTGGCTTTCTACATCCAATCGCTCGGCAAAATCACGAAGTAATGCTACTGTATCATATTCAGGGTCGATTGTGTGTGAAAGCAAAAGCACATCCGGCATTTCTTGCGTTGCTTGATATACACGGATCATCTGCGTTTTCATAATTGGGCAGATCGTACGGCAGGAAGTGAAAAAGAAATCGGCCACATAGATTTTGTCTTTGAAAGTTTCATTAGTCACCAAAACACTGTCCTGATCTACAAATTGAAATTTTGCAATCGTGTGATAAATGGTATCACTTCCAACCACATCTCGCTCGCCAAAGATTGGTAGATCCTTTTCTTTAGGACCGCACGAAAAAAGAATACAACAGGCGAAGCATAGTAGCCCTGTACTAATGTTGAATAATGAATGTTGAATGTTGAATTTAAAGCAGTCTAATTTCATCGCCCTCGTGTATTTCATAATGATCAATAGATAAAACATTTTGTCCAAAATAGATTTTGTTGTCACGTTTGCGATAAGTAGCCAACGTAGCCAGCGGTTCCTTTCCTTGCTCTCCGGTACTTTGATCGATGGTAGTGAGTACACATCGGCTACAGGGCTTTACTCCCCGGAATTTATTAACGCCAACTGTAAACTCTTTCCATGAATCTTCTTCGTAAGGTTGTCCACCTGTAAAAACCAGATTGGGTCGAAAGCGATCCATCGGCACGGGTGTGCTAAGCCGTTGGTTAAGGTCACCTAGTGAGCTTTTACCGATGGCCAAAAGAGGATACCCGTCTGCGAGGCTTACATTATCATGATTAACGGCATATTGCGGGTCAACTAAACGAGCATTGCCCTCTGGAAACGAAACTAGTTTGCATTTAAATCCCAATTTATCTGAAAACCAATTACTGTAGCTTTTATGAACTTCAATGGTATCTACAGAATCATCCCAGATCGTGGCCCGTATAGGCTCAGATGATAAAGCTGAATAAAATGGCAATTGGATTGACTCTTTTTTGAACTGAACCGTAAAGGAATCAGGGTTCATCTCTAGTTTAAAAAGTGCCAGGTCGGTGACTTTGCGCTGGGTAACAAACATATTGTTTTCGTCTATCAGCATCCATCGCCTGTCAAACTCCAGTCCTTTGCCAGCTACTTTTGCCGAATTCAAGCGAATGCCGCCCATTGATTTGATGGGGTATATCCAAATTTCACTCAATCGCAATCCACTCATGAACTTTTATGTGATATTTTGCGCTAACTTAGTGAATAAGGAGTAAAGAATTATGAGTAACGCAGCTGCCCTTTGGTATTTTGAGAGTGTCAATCTATATAACACGCTGTGCCCGCACAAGGTTAAGGCGCTGGCAGGAAAGCACACTTTTTTAAATTTTAAGCGCGATCAGTTTATCTACTTCTTGGATGACAAAGCCACCCATATTTACATGATCGTAAATGGTCGTGTTAAGATCGGGCGCTATCTTGATGAAGGAAAGGAAATTACGACCGCCATTTTATCGACTGGCGAAATATTTGGAGAGTTGATATTGGCCGGTGAGGAGACGAGGCGCGATTTTGCTCAGGCAATGGATGACTGCACGATTTGTCCTTTAAGCTTGGATGAAATGAAAGAACTCATGTATGAGAATCGCGAACTCAGTTTTAAAATGTTAAAATTCGTGGGGCTGAGGTTGATGAAACTCGAGCGAAAATTGGAATTGCTTGTGTTTAAAGATGCAAGAACGCGAATTGTGGAATTTATCAAAGATGCAGCGTCCTGGAAAGGAAAGAAGGTCGGCTTCGAAACACTGATCCAAATGAAACTCACCCATCAGGATATTGCTTCATTGACGGGTACATCACGTCAGACAGTCACAACGATCTTGAATGATCTAAAGGAGAAGAATTTAATCAATTTTGACCGAAAACGAATACTGGTCCGCGATTTGGAGAAGCTCGTCTGACCGATTCTTATTTATACTTTCGCGAAGTTGGAGGGGAGATCTTTTTCTTCGTCTACGTCTGTTAAAACTTCCAGCTGGACATAGCTTAAATTTAGGTCTTTGAAGTTTTGGATAGTATCGGTTGCAACGGTGTCAGAGCTCCACGCTTTGTTTTTAAATGACTCTGGAATCGGTTTTTTCATGCCGAGTAGATAATAGCCTCCATCTTTAGCCGGGCCAATGACTGCATCGTTTGTATGTAGTTGGTCGAATGCCTGTTTGATAATATCTCTACTTAACTCAAAACAATCAGTGCCGATGATGCAAACCCGTTCATATCCGCTCTGAAATCCCTCAACAAAAGCATTATTCATCTTCTCGCCCAGATCATTTCCGTTCTGCAGTTTTTTTTGAAACGTGGTATTGGGCCATACATCTTCGGTATCCACAAAATTGGAATAGTAGATTACTCTATCGATTGCTAAATTTTCGGTGATGGCCCTCGTGTGTGAAGATAACCTGAGATAAATAGCAAGCGCCTTTTCATCGCCAAGAGTTTTGGCTAATCGGGTTTTTACTTTTCCGAGTTCAGGATTGCGATAAAAGATGATGAGAAGGTTTTTCAATGTTGCTACTATTATTGACTAATAAACTTTCACACCTCTTGTTAACCACTTCGACCAATTCTTATTGTAGGTGTGAACGCTATCTGTCAGCTGATTCTGCCTATTGACAACCGGCATCCCTTCATTTTTCCATTCGAAAATGCCTCCATAGATATTGTATACATTTTGGTAGCCTAGCTTTTGTAGCTTTTCTCCCACTCTTTCGCTTCGGTAACCCACACTACAATACACGATTATCTTTTCGTTTTTGGGGAGTTTTTTGAGATCCTCAGTTGAATACGAATCATAGTTAAGAAATTGAGCACCTTTGAGATGGCTCACACTAAATTCCTCAGGGGCTCTTGTATCTAAAATTGTTATTTTTTCACCTTTTGTGACAAGTTCTTTCAAGTCTGCCGGCTTTATCGTTTTTACGCTATTTCTATATAACGATTTTAACTTCCTATCATACTCAGTTTGTGCGCAGGCAGAATAGGTTAAAGCAAGTAAGACTATGCAAATGATTTTTCTTTTTTCCATATCAGTTCATAGGCAAGGTACCCAAATACTAGCATATACTCGAAAGCAGTAACCCATAGATTCTCAGAAAAACCATCAGGGCTGTACCCAACATAAGTCAAAAATATCAGCGCGGACCAAACTATGGGAAAACGAAAAGTGGTAAAAACAGAAAGGGCTAGTAGCGTTGTTGTGTACCAGGGATGGACAACGGTAGCAAACGCAAGATATAATAGAAGTACGAAAAGAGATGCGGTAAAGATATTAGATGTTCGATGTTCGATGTTGGTTAGTCGATTGACTTTAATGCCGTCAATGGTCGCAAACAGTAGAATGGCTACTGTGCAATAGGCCGCCAGTTTCCACCCAACCGTTTGAATGATATTGTACCCATATTTCCAAAAGCCCCACTCACGAACTAAAAAGTAGATGCTTGCATTGAACTCAAATTTTTTAAAGTAGTAGCCTATACTTTCGTTGAATCCCGAAATTATTTCAGCGTTGAGCAAAGGAAGAAAAAGCAAAATAGTGGACACTCCAACAACTAAATAGTAAATGGAAGATTTTTTCCAACCCAATCTACTAAACATCAACGGCAGAAAAATTAGCGGAACCAGCTTAGTGCAAATAGCAAGGCTGAAACTGATGGCAGATGAAATCAATTTACCTGTTATAAGCAGCCAATAGCTTAACAACAAAAAGAAAATTAATAAGGCTTCAAAATGAAGATTGCCAGTCAGCTCTATAATGACAAGTGGATTAAGTGCGTACAGTAAAGCGTTTCGAGCCGGCAACTGATAATGATGGAGTATCTTTTTGATCAACCAGATAGTTCCAATTTCTGAGGCGAGTATGAATAGTCTGATAACAATAACACTTGATAAGATGGAGCCAAACGATAGCCTGGCGGCCACCCAGAAAATGAATTGATTAACCGGAGGATAGATGGTGAAGTAGTCCGGGCTGTTGAGTTTGTCGAACAGACTTTTATCTATGCCGGGTATCGCGGTGTAGCTTTCAATGTAGTAGCGGGGCAGTTCTGCAAATGGATGAACACCAGCGGCCAGCAGTCGACCGTCCCAGATGAACCGATAAAAATCATCAGACAAAAGTGGCGTGGAAAAAAGAAAGCAAAGTCTAAAAAGGATCGCGACAATTATCCAAAAGGAGATTTCTGTTTCACTTTCACTTCGAAGAACCCATACGTAGATCAAAAAGAGAAGTACAAAACTCACCAATAGTGGGGTGGTCTCATATCGCTCAACTCGGAATGCAATTAAACAATAGGAAATGAAAGATATAAGTAACAGAAAATAATTGAGTGGCTTTTGCTTACGCATTTAAAGCAGGCTTCATGGAATAGTAAAATACACCACCAAAACCCAACGCTAGCATGACATGGAAGAAAATCAATCCCCCATCTTTCAACAAGACGCCAGCCACTATTCCGAAGACAAAGTATAAGCATAGCAATCCCTCCATTAAGGTGAGCAAATTAATCTTCGTCTTGACATAAGAATTGTGTTTCCAAGAATCACCTTTTACTGTAACATTGAACTTTGGTGTTCGGATAAAAGGTGTCTTACGCCCAAGTAATCCTTCCGCCACAGCTAATCCATTGTGCAACGAAAGTCCCATCGATACAATAAGGAATCGGGGATAGAGCGACCAAAAAATTGCTCTTCGATTTGTGGGGTTAAATCGTTTTGTGGCTACCCAATAGAAAAGCGTAATCGACAAAAAGCCACCCAAAAAGATAATTCCCAAATCAAAGAGCCATGTAATCTCGGGGTGTCTCGATTTGATATATAGCATGGGAATGCTCAACATGGCCGCCAGCAGAAGGCAAATGAACACCGAGCTGTTAAAAAGATGAAAGAACGCGTGAGTTTTGTTTTTCCATGAAAGAGATGAACGCAAAACATTTCCGAAATTTTTCTTGGCCGTTTCGGCTGCCCCCTTGTTCCAACGATATTGTTGTGATTTGATGGCGGACATGATCACCGGTAACTCACCCTTCGTTTCAACTTCCTCGAGGTATTCGAATTTCCATCCCTTTAGTTGCGCACGGTAGCTAAGGTCTAGATCTTCCGTTAACGTATCATTGCTCCAACCGCCTGCATCGGTAATGCACGTTTTTCTCCAGACGCCACAGGTTCCGTTGAAGTTGATAAAACTCCCGGCCGCGCTGCGCGCTGTTTGCTCGATTGAAAAATGGGCATCTAATCCAAACGCTTGAAGTTGAGTGAGTATTGAGTAATCTTTATTGAGGTGCCCCCATCGCGTTTGCACTACTCCCACTTTTTCATTGTTGAAATACGGTAGTGTTTTTTTAAGAAAATCGGGTGAGGGAATAAAATCCGCATCGAAAATGGCAATGAATTCTCCTGAAGCAATATGAAAACCATGATCGAGCGCTCCGGCTTTGTACCCCACTCTTTGTTCTCGATGGATCAGCTTAAAATTTAAACCAAGAGGCCGTAACGATTCTATTTTCTTTAGAATGATTTCTGTGGTTTCGTCAGTGGAATCATCTAGTACCTGAATTTCCAGTTTTTCTTTTGGGTAGTCAAATAGTGAAACGGCATCAAGCAATCGCTCCACCACATATTTTTCGTTGTAAATAGGCAGTTGAATGGTGATGAGTGGAGTTGTTACGAATTCAGGTTTTACTGGGGGTAGGTTTTTCTTTGATTTAAGATAAACATAGGTCAGGTGCAATTGCCCTATGCTAAAAAGGAAAATATAGAATAAAGAGAGAGAGTATACTATAGTAACTGCTATTTCCATCAGCTTCACGCGTTTGCCGCAGGCTCAAACTTCAAGCTTGAACCATGGACTTATTTAAAAGTACTTAAATATCGTAAACAAAATCTTGTACCCGGCCATCACCGTACCTTTTACAGTGCCAGAGATTTTCGAAACGCCTATTCGTTTTCTATATCTCACCGGAATTTCTACACATTTCAAACCCCTTTTGGCCGCCTTAAGTTGCATCTCTACTGTCCATCCATAGGTTTTGTCTTGCATGTCTAGTTCCAATAGTTTATCAAACCGGATGGCACGAAAAGGACCCAGGTCCGTAAACCTCACGTTATAAAGCAATTTCAAAAGTCGGGTAGCTAACCAATTGCCAAAAATCTGCTGGGGCGTCATGGAGCCTTTTTCTTTGTTGCCTAATGCCCGAGAGCCGATCACTAAGTCGGCCTTGTTGTCGAGAATAGGTTGAATCAATTGAATTATTTCTTCCGGGTAATCTGAATGGTCCGCATCCAGAAAAACAATGACATCCGGCTTGCTGGCGGATTGCGTTATATACTCGATACCAGTAAGGCAAGCCCGTCCGTACCCTGGTATCGCTTCGTGTAGAACAGTCGCTCCATTATTGCGCGCAATGATTTCCGTTTTGTCTGTTGATGCATTGTTCACTACAATAATCTCATCGACTACACTTTTGGGTATTTCCTGAATAACCTGACCGACTCCATTCTCTTCATTGAAGGCGGGGATGATGATTCTGATCTTTAACATATTATTGCCTGCCTGCAAAGATGTTTCTTTCTATTGGAATTGGTTGCATTAAAAAGGAAATAGATGGTTTGTTGGTCTTTAGTATTTATGTACTAGGCAGGCAAAGAAATTTGAAAATGAGCACCTGCTTTATTGGATTCTACGGTGTAAACTTTTCCGTTCATTCTTTCAATACAGATTTGGGCGATGTATAAACCAAGTCCTGTGCCAGTTGATTTTTCATTTCCTCTTTTAAACATAGTGAACAAATCTTTTTTTGTTTCTGGCCGAATCCCGATTCCACTATCTTCAATTAGCAGATTAAAGCCATTTTCCGATTGAGATCCGCTGATCTTGATTTTTAAGTTACGATTACCCTCATTGTATTGAAGGGAGTTTTTCAGAAGTTCATTGATGGCGGTTTTAAAAAGTTCAATATCTATGGCAAAAGTAAAGTTCGCAGGTATATCGATTTCCAACTGTGTATTGTTGTGCTGGTAGGAATTATAAATAGAATGAATTGCCTCCTGGAGGTTGGTCCTTTCGACACGAAGTTGTGTGGTTTTAATGTGATGCACTAACTGAATGGTTTTCACCATACGCTCTAGCTTCGTTGTAGTATCCCTTATCAGCATGAGATATTCTTTTGTCAAAGGCTCTTTCGTTTCTTGAATAGCTAACGATTCTAATCCTTTTAGCGTGGCAATAGGCGCTTGCACATCATGAGAAGAATGGTATAGAAAATTGGCTAACTCCTTGTTTGATGTCTCAAGTTCAAAAGTTCGTTCCCTTACTCGCTGATCGAGTTGCTTATTTTGTTTTTCGATAAAATCGCGTTGTGTTTTAATTTCTTCATTCTGTGCTTCAATCTCCTCTTTTTGATTAATCAAAGTAGCCTGATCTTGTGTTTGCTTTCTTAGCGTATTGGAAAGATACCTAAACAGCACTAGGCCAAAAGGCAAAACGATTAAGAGTGAAATTAGTGTATTACGCAATAGCTCTTGTTTGGCTTTTGCAACAAACATTTCAAAATTTTCATCTGCCTCAAGCAAAGCAACCACTTCGCCCTTACTATTCTTTAATGGAGCAAACGCAGATAGCCAATGACCGTTTTCATCTTGGTAGCTATCTAATATTCCACCGGTTTTGTAATTCTTAAGTAAGTCCGAAGGATAATTTTTATAAGAATGACGGTAGTATGGTTTGTCAGATGAAGTTCCAATAAAATGGAATGTACTGTCTCTTTCATAATAGACGATGGTATATAAGGGCGATTCCAGATGATTAGTCTGTTGAACAGTTTTTAAGGTGGCATGAAGCGTGTTGTATATTCTATTCTCTGTATTGCTAACTATCGCATCTTTGGTCATTAGGTTGTTTGCGAGTGAATCGTGATCATCTCCATTGATCAGCCAAACCGAGGTAAACGCAATGGCTCTCAGTCTTTCTAAGACCTCTGTCTTTGATTTAGCAAGTGAGTTGTAATAGGAATTGGCAACAAAGTAGCCAATTAGGATTATTATGGCTGTGAATACAGCAGCAACTAATCTTGAATTAGCTGCCTTTAACTGAAGGATGGATTTCCTAATCTGAGGCACAAATTTTCTCCTTTAACCCAAGAAACACGTAATTATTGGAGGTTGTTGCTTATTAATGGAATTTGTCCGTCTATTGTCTGCCTCGTGACATTATCTATAAAGCAAACTCTAAAATAGTTGACAATTATGTCAATCAACAAGCTTAATCCCATTGTTCCCAATTAGGATGGCCTTGCCAAATCTTCCCTCTTCTTCTTTCACCTCCAGGTTGAGAACACCACGAGGGCAAACCGATGAACAGACTCCACAACCCACGCATGAGCTGCGCACAATATTCTGTCCGCGTTGAGCGTACCAGCGAACATCAATGCCCATTTCACAATACGTTGAACAATTTCCGCAAGAGATACATTGGCCGCCATTCGTTGTAATTCTAAATCGCGATTTGAAACGCTGAATGATTCCCAAATAGGCAGCCAATGGGCAACCAAAGCGACACCACGTGCGGTTTCCCATCAATGGATAAAAACCTGTGCCAACCACTCCCGCAAATCCTGCTCCAATGAATGCTCCATAGATTTCCCGCAGTTTGTAGCTGTCGAAAAACAGCACCCAGGAAGAATTGGTGAAGTAAGTATAGAGAACCCCACCCGTCATCACCACGGCAAATACTAAAACTCCGTGAATCATCCATCTTTCAATTTTCCACGCACTCAATTTTTTATTGGAAAGTTGGCGATACGGATCCCCCAATGTCTCCGCCAAACCACCACACCCGCAAACCCAAGAACAATACCAGCGCTTGCCAAAAAAATAGACAAGTACAGGAACAGCGATAATGATAAGCGCAATACCCCATACTAACATAAACACTCCTAATCCCCCATTTGCTAATAGTGTATCTAGTCGGTTGTTAAAAAAGAAAGAATAGTCTAGCGGCCAAATGTTTTTGAAATCAAAATAGGGCTGATTGAGACGAATCAAAATCTCTGGAATAAGAAACGCAAAAGCGGTTTGAAAAAACATGACCGAGCATGTACGCAAAATTTGATATTTACTATGTCGATAGTTGATCAGCATTCGTACCCCCATAACCAAGATGCAGAGTGTATAGATAAAGCCATATAGAAAGAATCGTCCGGCTTCATTCCCACTTAACAAACGACTTACCGGATCTACCATGAGTACCCAATTGGTCATGTATTCCGGGTAGAAATACAGAAATACATAAAAGGCAATCAGCCAGCTACCGGTTAAAATACCCAGCCACTGAACGTTTTTCATTACATTGAAAAAGATACCATTGTTTTTAATGCCTGGTGGCAGCTTGAGTTTTGGAAGGATGTAAAGCATGGAGCCAATTATGCAAAGGCCAAAGGTTAGAAACAGATAGAGAGTAGGATTGCTTTTAACCGGGCTGATGGCGGCTGCTTTGGTGATTGAATATTTTAGATCCTTGACAGCATACCTGTCAAATCCGAATTGACTGATGATGCTGTATTTTTTGATGTTGTCGGCTACGGTTTGAATTTGTTCACGCGAGGTCGCTTGACCGTCCAGCCAACTGCCATTGTCTTTAAAGGCTTTTCTTTTAAATGCGCTTTGCTCGTCATTGCCTCTAAATACAGAATCTACAGAGGCAATCGTAAATTTCTCTTTGTTGTAAGAAGCCAATTTATCCAGTTCCGTATCAGACAAACTAAAAATGGCCAGTTGCCTTTCGTTTACCCTCTCAAATGCTGCTGACAAGTCAGCAACAAACTTAAAATTAGAGGAAGGCTCTGGTGCAACGATTTCTTTTGTTTCCAAAAGCAAGGCACTTGCTTTTTTTTCATCACTGATCTGACTCTTGACAATCTCGGGAGTAAGCTGGTAACCAGACCAAAAAAAGGAAACGTTGAACAACGCAAAGCCGATCACGAATAAAGTAAGGCCGATCGTTTGTAAGTATTTCATTATTGGCTAATTAAACTAGTTACTTTCTTGTACTCACTAACAATCTCATCCTCATGCTGGCTGAAAAACTCGGGGTCGAAATTCGCTTCCGCTAAGTGTTCTATCACAAAGTCTATGCTTCTCTTTTCTCGTAGCCATATGTCAAAACATTCGTGGCGCATACGGATTCCGAACGTATTAATACCCAAAAATTGATTGGTCAGTTTGTCCCAGACTACGTGAACGCATTTGGTACCACTCGCGTGTTCCCAATAGAATTCCATTTCATTGGACTTCAGCTCGTTCCAAACATTGCCATAGGTTTGGTATTCTATGTCAAAAAATTTGGCTGAGTTGAACCAGGGCCCGGGCTCATATTTTGTTTTTTCTCCAGTGATCGTTTGTGCGACTACTTCGCCCATCATGCGCCCCGTATACCAAACCTGCTCTATATTTCGCCTTCCTGGTAAATCATATTTGCGCTCTACGCAATCCCCAAGTGCATACACATTGGGCACATCGGTTTCCAGATATTCATTTACCAATACACCTCGTTTGGTTTCAATGCCGGAGTTTTTCAGAAAGTCGATATTAGGAGAAACTCCAACCGTTAAACCAACAAACTGACACTCGATTGTTTCGCCTTTATTTGTTACAATCGATTTTACCTTTCCATTGCCATCCGATTGTATTTCTTTTAACTCAATGTTCAGCCTTAAATCCACATGGTGTGAGCGCACATGTCGGCTGATTAGGTTGGCCTCTTGAATTGGCAGGACGTTACTCCAGAATTCATTCTCTCTTACTAAAATCGTTACTCCTATTTTTCGGGTTAGTAACATCTCGGCCATTTCGATTCCAATCAATCCGCCACCTACTATCACCGCGTGCTTGATCCCTTTGGAATTTTGTTCCATTAATTCCAGATCTTGGAAACTATACAATCCTTGTACCCCTTTCAAATCTTGTCCTGGCCAGCCGAACTTGTTTGATTTTGAGCCTGAGGCAATAATTAAGATGTCGTATTTAAAATTGCCCTTATTTCGGAGGACTAGCTGTTTTGAATCAGGGTCTACTTTTTCAACGAAATCTTTTACTAAGTCGATTTTATTTTTTTTCCAGAACCAATCTTCATACGGTTTGGTGTTTTCATACTTCATATGCCCCATGTAGATATACATCAGGGCGGTTCGAGAGAAGAAGTGTTCTGTTTCGCCAGATATTACCGTAATGTTATCATTGCTGCGCTTTCGAATATTACGGGCGGCAGTTATGCCGCTGATTCCGTTGCCGATAATGACGATATGTTTCATAGGTTGGGCAAGGTTAATAATTTAAATAACATCGTTTGTCAACCATATGACAAGATTTACTATTAAAAGCAGAATACATTTGATTTTAAATCTACGATAAATCCAATACAATTGGTTTTGTCGTACATACACTAAACAGATACATATGAAGACCTTGCTAGTAACACTGTTTTTTTTGGCTACATCGCTAATCAGCTTTGGTGAAGACCAGCTTTCAGCTTTCACCAGCTCTTCAGACTCCTTCTTGAAGAAGTATGTCTCTAATGGTTCAGTGGCTTACACCAAAGTAAAACAAAATATAGGTGAGGTTGAGGCTTTATATGCTCTTATTGGAGAAATGAATTTATCGGGTGTTGATGTTGCGATGCAGAAAAGCTTTTATATAAACGCGTATAACATCATTGTGATTTATTGGGTAGCGAAACATTACCCGCTAAAGTCACCCCTGGACAATAGTGGTTTTTTCGACAAAGTGAAGCACAAGGTTGCGGGCGAAGAAATAACTCTAAATTCTCTTGAGATAAAAAAGTTACTCTTGCCATACAAAGATGCCCGCTTGCATTTTGCCCTTGCTTGCGCAGCAAAGAGTTGTCCACCGCTATCCAGCTTTGCTTACACACCAGTGGCCTTGGACAAGCAACTAACCGAAAGAGCAACGGCTGCGTTAAACAATCCGGGTTGGTTGAAAATAAATAAGGCAGAGAAAAAAGTTGAGTTATCCAAGATATTTGAGTGGTACAAAAAGGATTTTACGGCCGATGGGAAAACGGAACTAGAGTGGATCAATCAGTATCGAAAAGAAAAAATCCCAGCTACTTATGCAGTGGGATTTTATGAATACAATTGGGCGCTGAATGAAAAATAAGTGACCCAGCGTTATGCGCTAAGGGCTGCCTCTTTTTCTTTTTTTGCTGACGTGATAGCTTCCGGCCAGTACATTTGTTCGTAGTATTCACGAGCCATCCTTCCGCCATCAAAGAAAGGAAGCACATCTGTCATCCCTGCTTTAACAATCTTTGTCCACTTAGAGGGTGACTTATAATACATTGGAATAATCTCATTCTCCAGTAAGTCAAGCAGATTCTTAGCTTCCTCAAAATCTCGTTCCTCTACAGAAAGTGAGTCGTCAGCCTTAGGAATAATAAAAGAATTCTTTCCATGTTTTGCGAATTCGGGGACCCAACCGTCCGGGATCGAGAGATTGATTGAACCATTCATAGCTGCTGTCATCCCTGAAGTACCCGAAGCTTCATGATACATTCTTGGGTTGTTCAGCCACAAATCAGATCCTTTTTTCAAGTGAGCAGAGAGCCAAAGCTCATACCCGGTTAAGACAGTACAATTGGGCAAATCTTTCGTTTTCCAATAGATTTCGTTGAAGATGTTGATAGCAGAATAATCCTCCGGATACGGCTTACCTGCCCAAATCATTTGAATAGGGAATTCCTTGTTGTTTACAATTTTTAGAAACCGATCGAAATCAGAGAGCAATAAATTGGCGCGTTTGTAACCCGCAAATCTGCGCGCCCACACTAATGTCAAGACATTGGGATCAAATAGTTTTCCTGTTTGATTCGCTACTACCCGGAAAAGTTTATACTTCAAATATTTTTTCCGCTCAGCCAGTGCATCGTCATTGTCTTTGCTGCACGCTTTTTCCAGAAGTGTATCTTGCCAGTAGGTTCTGTTTTGTGCATTGGTGATAGCACCGATTTCACAGATGCCATCATTGCCACCCCACATTTTGCGAGATACCTCACCGTGCAATTGTGAAACACCATTGGCTTTCTTCGCCATGCGTAGTGCGGTGAGGGTATAGTTGAGTATCCCGTGTTCGGGGTGCACGAGCTCGTTGACCTGATCTATTGTAAGTCCATTGAAAAACCCCATGCTGTTCAGTAGTGGAACACTATGCGCTTCATTCCCTGCCAGCTCTGGCGTATGTGTTGTAAAGACCACGCGC
>JABFSY010000106.1 GCA_013140395.1 Cyclobacteriaceae bacterium | reverse complement strand
AAGGAAAATGTACGGGATGCGCATTTGAACATTGAAGATGTACAAATGTTTCGACCAGATGAAATAAATAACAACGCTATCACTAAGATTGTCACCGAAGGAGCAAAGACAACATTTCACTTACTCAATGGAGATACTGTCACTTTTACTTTTAATCCCAGTGATAAGATTGAATCTGAATTTCGGGATAGCCGTGGCAATTTCTCTACTCGTTGGAAGAATTGATTTTTGTGCGTGGGTTTGGCTCTTGCCTTTGCTTTGGTTTGCGGGTAGGATGTGGGGCAATGGCAAGTGCCAAAAGCGAGGGCGAGAATCTCTCCTGGTTGCAGTGCGGTGGGGATTAGTAGACGAGTCTTTATCGTTTACTGAGTCCAGTCCTCTATTTTTTTGTTTTCTCTTGTCCAACGTTGCCTAAGGGAACGGTCACTTGTCCACGTGCAGAAATTTTGTTTGAAGGTCGTCCTCCTTTTTTTCTTTTTCATTTTCCTTGTCCACCGTGGAGAAATTTAAAGGGTTGGATTGTCAAACGTTACTTTTTCGTCTTGGAGAATTTGTCGGGTTAGTCGAAGGGCATTGTTGCTAACGTGAGTGCATATACAGTTTGGCGGATTAGGGAGCCTTGTTAAGGCCGTTAGGCCGACAAGGCGACCAAGTTGTAAACTGTCCACCGTGACCAAAGGTAATAATGAAACTAACTCTTTCTACTACAGCGAACCCGCCAAATTGGATATGCACATTGTTGGTGGCTGTGTGGCCTTCTCCACACTTCATTCGAAGCCTGCATTTCTGTCGCCCGTTAATTTACACCAATGTTTATTAGTAGAGGTGTGGGTGGGGCATTTTTCATTGACTACTTTCTCCACATACACTGCACTGAGCACACTCTTTGACTGGCTTTGGATGTGGGTTGCAAGTGCGACCTGGCAATGTGTGTGCGATATAAATGCTGTCATTTCATAAAGTCTAACAATAATTTTGGTTTCTTAGCAAGAAACTTCAAGTCGACAATTAATGATAGGTAATTTGTCAGCTGTTTGAAACTTTCAACGAGGATTTTGAGTCGTCTATTACTCGGTCAGTTTGCATTGCACTCAAATAGACAACATAAACTCGAATGAGTTTGGTTTGTGTGAAGATGCAGGTCGCATCGGCCCCTTTGGGGATGATGTCATACAGAATGTATCGCTATTTATAAATCAAACCACGCAATAATTTCTTCAATCACCTGTTTCCAGCCATCTATATCTGAGTTGTCTATTAAATTAAATGAATGGTCAGCATTCTCAATATATTTGAATATAACATTTCTTCCTTTTGATAAAAGAGTCGCATACGCTATTACGGCTGACTCAGGAAAGACCGCAGTATCTTTAGCCCCCTGAATAACAAATATTTTTCCATCGTATTTTTCAAGCTCATCTATAACTGATGTTCTAAGCATACTTGACCATCGTAAATATGTAAAGCCCCAGAATTTTTTTTGAGTACTATGGGGTTCGGCTAAAATCAAATTGAGATTGTCAGTGAGATATTTTAATCGCTGCTGAGATGTTTGCAAATTATATTCTTCTGTGTTGAAGAAAATACCATTCTCAGCAAATTTATACATGCTATATAGTTGAGGGGGGCCCTCTCCACCCATTATGGCTACATTTGAAATAGTGCCATTCATCAATTTTGAAACCCTTGATGCAACTAGTCCTCCTTCTGAATGCCCAACGACAAGAATTTTATTTTTTGTAATTCTTATATTCTGAGTGACAAAATCTATTGATCTGACAATTCTGTCGCTCCAACTTTCAAGAGAAAATGACTTGTCAAAGGAATCGGATTCTCCGGTTTGAAGGTAACTTACGCCTGGTTTTTCAATAATAAGTATTCGATATTTGTTTCGTGCAACATCATACCAAGTCATATGGCCGGAAGTAGGAACAATGCGACCATTAACTTTAGCAAACAAAGAATTCATACCTGAACCTTGAATATAAACTATTAGCGGAAGTTCTTTCGTTTCAGAGGAAGCCGAAAGATAAAATGTAATAGTATCGTTTTCAGTGCTTAGTAGATATTTGAGGTAGGGCTGATTAGGTACGGATTCAACTTTGATTTGCTGAGCTTCTACTAAACTTATTGAAAATATAAATAAGAATATCTCAATACGATTAATGAGAGCACCGATAAAGCTACAGCTAGAAGAAAATCTTAGTGGTTTACAGTTAGTTGACATAATGGTTCATCATTTTTTTATGATGCGTTGGCGTACAAAAAAGTTGAGTCCATTGGGTATGAGTTATCAAGTTCTCGGAACGACTAAACTATTATCGTTTCTTTTGAACGTCCAGAAAATATTCAAAATATTTCCATGGGATTGGCTTCAAGCGTATGGTGTAAAAAATGTATCAACCATTAGCTTGTATGTTTTTTCTACTGCTATTAATACATTATAAAAAGACATTTCATTCCTTTTTCTTAGAATACTTGCAAGAAGTAATTTCCTTTAGACTCAGGTGCTTACTTATCAATTTTATCAGTTGATGTAATTGAATACAACTTCCACTGTCCATTTATCTTTTTCCATAATTCAGCCCAGGCAAAGTCGGTCTTTTGAATTGCTCTTGTCGAATCGTTTTTGTCTATAAGTTCAACATGTTTTTGCACAAGAATATGAGCTAACGTTGCATCAGCAGAAAGAGTATAAACAGGTTCCTTAACATCTTCCCACTTTACAAATTCAACACTGGTGAAATAATTTTCAAATCGCCCAATTACCTGTTCGCGTGTCAGATAAGATACTTCACCATTTTTCGTTTGACATAGGGTATCATCAAAAATATCTTTAAACAAGCTAACATTGTTAGCCAAGTGAGCTTGCTGCTCCTTTGCATGCTGCATTTTTAACATGCCTAATTCTGATGCATTGTTGGACTTAGTGCAACCAGCCGTAAAGATTTGGAAAACTATTACAGTGGAAAATGTAACTATTCGATTCATATCATAATTGATTTTAAAAACTATCGCTCTTTATTTAATTTAGGTTCAATGCAAACTGCATGGCTATGGCTGCAATAGAAAAACACGATCCTCTATATTTACCAATTCTAAAATAATGTAAGGTTGGTTTCGGCATTAGTCGAATGTTGCTGCAGTAACTTCGGGAATTACAATCAGGTAATCAAATCCCTGCAAAACTCTCCTCATGGAAAGGTCATCAACTTTTAGTTCACCCCTTCTCAACGGTCTATGCATTTTAGTAAGATCAAAACACGTCCATTCTTTATCCGTTAGGTCGAAGAATAGTTTTAAAGACTTCAAATCACCTTCATTCGGATCTAGTTTAGATGGAGGTAATCCCTTGAATGGAGACCCTTGCCATCCGTTTTTACCAACAATCATAATATGCAGTGATCTTTCATAATGGCTGTCAGCTATATTGTAAACAATGTTTCCGATGTCGTATCCGCCTATCAAACCTTCGCCTTTTGTCATGTGATTTGAACCAAACTTATAAAGTGTTTTTTGCTCGGTTACAGCAGGGTAATAGTATTTGTAGAAATTATTTTTCATGAGCTGCAACCTCAGCCAATGGCTCCCTTCGGAATAAATACGTTTACTGATTTTTAGGTCTTGCAATTGCTGTTTTTCTTGTGTGCTGAGAGGCAATTTCAAAAGTTTATTTAAAGTAGAGTCAAATGCTGGGGTTAGCATAAAGAATGGTTTTGACTGATCCTTAACATATTCTTCAAGATGCCTAGTTGATTCAAAATCGATTTGCTCATATAGCTTGACAGCTTCTTTGTTTTTCGATATTTGCTTCAATGAATTGCAAATAAGCCGGTCGGCCATTAAAATAATTTGATCGGTGCCGCCCACCTCAGCACCTGATTTTACCATTTGTTTGAGTAATTCTATTTCAGGCTTAAGAGCATAAAATGAAAAAGTGCTTTGCCATTGTTCATTGAAAAGCTTGAAATCAACTTCTGATAATGACAATATTTTCTTTTCAAGGAGATTAGCACTGTATGGGTCAACTTCAATTATAAAATTTTGAAAATTGTTTTTACGGGTAATCGCGGAAACAAAAAACGGAATTTCGTTCAGGAAGTGATCTTCCCCTATCAATACTTGATTGCTCACCCGCACGGCTGAATCGATAATCTCCCAACCCTTACCTGTAAATGAGTTGCCGGATGGAGAGAATGTGTTCTTGCCCTTCCCGATATATTGTCTCAATAAATCATCCTGCCCTTTTACCCATACAGAATTTAACAAGATTGATAGTAAAAATATATAACGCATAATCTAATTGGTTTCAAGTATTCTAATTCGTAATAGCTGCTTCAATAATCGTCCCTTCAATAGTTGCACATGATATAATGAATCAGTGATTTCCAATTTTGATCTAAATTCACTTGGTAGCGCTATTTCATAAATCAAATGCCACAATCTTTCCGAATTGAAGTCAGCCATAACGTTATTCTATCATCGCCTTTAAGGTTCTTTCAATTCTAGGGGCATGACTGGCTCCCATACTTATAAAAACCCGCTCTCCTTTTTTAACTAGTTCAATAATTGATCTGCACATATTCACATCCCTTACAGTATTTGATTCAATTGCTATTTGCTTCAGTATTCCTTCTGGCCATCCGTTTTCAGGGTGTTTGTATGCTCGCCAGCTTTCTAAGGCCGGAAAATCGGCTTTCCATA
>JABFSY010000224.1 GCA_013140395.1 Cyclobacteriaceae bacterium | reverse complement strand
TAATATCTAATAGCACATAACAAAGTATGGCGGTGTAAATCGCCATGAAAACAAGTGCGGGCGTAAGCGTGCGCATGACCGATCGACTATACGCATGGAAGATAACCGATAACCAAGCCTTGGGATTGTAATTAATCATTCAAGAAAATTTGGCTCCTAAGATAAACAAGAAAAGCGTAGAACACGCTTGATCAAATCATAACAAAAACTCCATTAACTTTGCCTTTTTCGTTGCTATGAAATTCCTCCGCAAAAAACATTCCGATCAAACTCTTCTAAATCTATACGAGCGGTTGGCAAAACCTCGCTTGATTGAAGAAAAGATGCTGATCTTGCTACGCCAGAGTAAAATCAGCAAATGGTTTAGTGGAATTGGTCAGGAGGCTATTTCGGTAGGCATCACAGCTGCTCTGGAAAAAGACGAATACATTCTTCCTATGCATCGCAACCTAGGCGTTTTTACGGGTCGTGATATGCCCTTTGAGAAATTATTTGCCCAATGGCAGGGAACACAGAGTGGCTACACGAAAGGTCGCGATCGCTCTTTTCACTTTGGAACAAACGAACATCATATTGTGGGGATGATCTCTCACCTTGGACCGCAAAATGGCGTAGCGGATGGCATTGCACTCGCAGCCAAATTAAAAAAAGAGAAAAAAGTTACGGTTGTCTTTAATGGCGATGGAGGCACTAGTCAAGGCGACTTTCATGAAGCGGTAAATGTCGCAGCCGTGTGGGACCTCCCTGTGATTTTTGTCATTGAAAACAATGGATATGGATTGTCGACACCCAGCAGCGAACAATTTCGTTGCAAACAATTTATAGACAAAGCAATTGGCTATGGAATTGAAGGAGTTCAGGTAGACGGAAACAACGTGCTGGAAGTTTATGACACCGTGAAGTCCCTTGCCGAGAGTTTGAGAAAAAACCCAAGGCCAATATTGTTAGAGTGCATGACCTTCCGGATGCGTGGTCATGAAGAAGCAAGCGGCACCAAATATGTTCCAAAGAAGTTAATGGATGAGTGGGCAATGAAAGATCCACTCGATAACTATGAGAAATTTTTGTTAAGCGAAAAGGTAATCGATCAAAAATTCATCGACTCAGTCCGCAAAAAAATTAAAAAAGAAATTGAAGAAGGGCTGGCTACTGCCTTTGAGGAAACACACCCCGTAGCAGATACAGCAACAGAATTGAATGATGTATATGCTCCGTTTGTTCAACAAGTGATTGAGCCTATATCAGAAAAGAAAAGTGAGAAACGGTTTATAGATGCTATCAGCGATGGCCTGCGACTAAGCATGGAAAAGCATTCCAATTTAGTATTGATGGGCCAGGACATTGCCGATTACGGTGGCGTATTTAAAATTACAGAAGGCTTTGTAGACAAGTTTGGCAAAGACAGAGTTCGCAACACGCCCCTCTGTGAAGCAGCCATTGTTGGCTCTGCTCTTGGTCTTTCTATCAAAGGGATGAAGGCAATGGTCGAGATGCAATTTGCTGATTTTGTCACAGAAGGTTTCAATCAAATCATAAACAATCTCGCTAAGATTCACTGGCGCTGGGGTCAAGCAGCAGACGTAGTTGTTCGTATGCCTACAGGCGCAGGCACCGCTGCGGGGCCATTTCATTCTCAAAGCAACGAGGCATGGTTCTTTCACACACCAGGTTTGAAAATCGTTTATCCTTCAAATCCGTATGATGCGAAGGGTCTACTGTGCGCTGCGCTTGAAGACCCTAATCCGTATTTGTTTTTTGAACACAAGGTCTTGTATCGTTCTGTAAAAGATGAAATATCTGATGATTACTATACAGTTGAAATCGGCAAAGCCAAACTCGTAAGTGAAGGAAGCGATCTTTCTATTATCACCTATGGCATGGGCGTTCACTGGGCGAAAGAAATTTTGCAAACCATGCCGGAAGTCAGCGCTGATGTATTGGATTTGCGCACGTTGCTGCCTTGGGACAAAGTTGCGGTAGAGCAGACGGTGAAGAAGACGAATCGCATTTTGATCCTGCACGAAGATACGCTGACAGGGGGTATTGGAGCCGAAATATCTGCGTGGATCAATGAGTATTTATTCAATCATCTTGACGCGCCAGTTATGCGCGTTGCAAGTTTGGACACAGCCATCCCTTTTGCTCCTACGCTGGAAAACAATTTCTTGCCGAAAGGAAGATTAAAGGGAAAAATCGAAGAGCTGCTTAAATATTAATCATTCCATTGATCTTATGACAAAACAGCAGGAGTGAAGTGGGGGTTCTGGAGGCATTTTTTGTTAGCTTTTTTCCTTCAACTTCACTCTTCCCTCTTCTTTTAATGCCTTACTAATAATCCACTCCATTTGACCATTTGTGCTGCGAAATTCATCGGCTGCCCATTTTTCTACAGCCTTTAATATTTCAGGATCTAATCGCAGAACAAATGGTTTTTTCTGTGCCATAACTTACCATCACTGATTAAGTGTTCCGGTATTGATAACTGGATTGACATCTTTGTCAGCACAAAGCACAACCATCAGGTTACTTACCATGGCCGCCTTTTTCTCCTCATCCAATTCAATTATGTTTTGCTCTTTTAAATGTTCCAATGCCATTTGAACCATGCTTACAGCACCCTCCACTATTTTGAATCGAGCCGCTACGACCGCTGTTGCTTGTTGTCTTCTTAACATGGCTCCAGCAATTTCAGGAGCGTAAGCTAGATAGCCAATTCTTGCCTCGATCACGTAAATCCCAGCAATGTCCAAACGATTCCTTAACGTTTCCTCAAGCGCTTGATTAACCTCCGTATGACCCGACCTCAACGTCATCTCTGCATCATTGTCAAAATTGTCATAGGGATACATTCCTGCCAACGTGCGTACGGCTGCATCACTCTGTATTCGCACAAAATTCTCATAGTTGTCCACTTCAAAAGCTGCTTTGTAGGTATCTTTTACTTGCCACACCAGGATTACCCCTATTTGAATCGGGTTTCCAACCTTATCATTCACTTTGATTTTTTCACTGTCAAAATTGCGCGCACGAAGAGAGATTTTTTTTCGACTGAATAAAGGATTCACCCAAAAGAAACCGCTTGACTTCACCGTGCCACGGTAATCGCCAAACAAAACCAACACCATAGAACTATTCGGGTTCAAAAAGAAGAACCCTGGCATGATCATTATACCCGTTAAAATGAACAAAACAAAAAGTGGACTCCGGGCTGCAATCAAACCCGCTATCCCTAGTGTCAAAAGTCCAAAACAGATCAAAATCATCAAATAGCCAGAGGCAGGCAAGTTATTTTTTTCGTTATTCATATAGATGATATTAAAATGATATTATATCAATATTACGCATAAAGTCAAGATAAGGTTTACTGTACTCGATCTTTTTTTAAAACTTGGTTTTCGCTTTGGGCAAATTGCCAGACAAGATTCCTTCCCAGCCCGCAAAACCCTTTTTTCATTATATTAGCATGTTTAAACAGGTGCCATTGAACCCATATGTAGAAAAGCAGAAGCATTCCTTCACCTGGCGGTGGGTTGGGTTGATTTTGCTTTTTTTTGTTTGCACTTCCGCCTCTGCCCAAAACACGAAAGGCGATAAGCCCATCCGGCCTCTCCCACGTATTACTCAAAAATCAAAACCAGCAAAAGGGAAAAAAGTAAAATCCAATACGAGAGATATTTCGGGACGTAGACTACGCACAAAGAATAAGTCAACTGCCGGTAGGGCGGTGATAAGCGCCTCTTCTCCTTACAAAGGAAGGCCTTCAAGGAGTGGCGACAGACCTGCACGACCTATTAGAGGAGTTCCCACCAGGGTACGATCTTCCTCTGCACAATCCGCTAGAAACAATGTCTACCCAAACAAAGGCCCTTACATCAATAATCCATCACGGAAGCCGCGAAAAAGTGAACGCTCTTTTTCGAACGCAGGGCCAATTGGAAATCCACGGGTTTTAGGAAGGTCTAAAGCAGCTTCAATCCCCAAGAAAAGCAGAGTAGCTCCTTTATCGGCCTCCCGATCTTTCCTTTCACGCGGAAAGAAAAATGTGTACTGGGGAAAATTTTCAAAGGGTGAAAAAGCGTACACGAAAGACATTACAGGACGGCCACTACGAACAAAAAATTTTCGAAGTCCAAAGCCGGAAATCATACCTCAAACCGATCCATTATATGGCCGTGGCAAACGCGGAGACAAAACACAGGGGGGGCAGGTCTTTCCCGGCTTCATTTCAGCCAGTAAGCGTGGCGAACGAGCTTGGCGGGGCGATATCTCTAAAAAGGCCATCAAAAAGAATTCATCAAAAAATAGAATTGAAAATGCAGGGCAGAAATTCCTTGCAAGAAAGCTATCTGTTTCTGGAAAGAGGAGCAATAAATCATTGCCGGGAAATGGCAACCAAAGCCGAAGCGGTAGAGGCCGAAATAATAGACCTTTGGCGGCAAAAATTCCAGTAAGTGGTGCTGGCATAGGTAGCTACAAAGGCATCATCAAACGTTCAAATAGAGAACAAGGTGGAGGTAGTGTCAGCGGCAGACCAAGGAATAACAAAGGGGTTCCAATCGGGGCAAAGATTCCTCCAGCAGAGGCAGCACGGGCCGGAACTTTTCAAGGCAGGACCAAGAGATTGGATTTAACGCCTTCGTTCGGAAGACAGGGAATTGGCTATTCCGGAAGTATTAAAACCAGAAGAGCAGAAAAAGGCGGGGGAAGCATAAGTGGGCGATCTAGAAACAACAAAGGCAATGCTATTGCAACTCGCATACCTACTGCGGGTGCAGCGAGAGTGGGAACATATAGTGGAAATTTGAAATCATCAAGAGTCTTTAACTACCGCGATCAGGGCGAAGAATTCTCAGGTTTTAGCAAAACAAGGCGACCGATCAAGGGTGGCGGCAGTATAAGCGGACGATCTAGAAACAACAACGGCAATTCTATTGCGGTTCGCATACCAACTACAAGCGCAGCGAGAGCTGGAACCTATAGTGGAAATTTGAAATCGTCACGAGTATTTAACTACAACGACCAGGGCGAAGAATTCACGGGTTTTATGAAAGCGAGGACGCCTTTGAAAGGTGGCGGAAGTATCAGTGGACGATCCAGAAACAACAAGGGCAATGCCATTGCCGTTCGAATACCAACTTCAGGAGCAGCGAAAGCCGGAACCTACAGCGGTAATTTAAAAGCGTCCCGGATCTTTAACTACCGTGATCAGGGTGAAGAATTTACAGGCTTTATCAAAGGTAGGAAGCCTGTTAAGAGTGGGGGCAGTATAAGTGGAAAGCTTTGGAACAATAAAGAAAAGCCAATTGATGTTCGCACCCCATTATCCAGTGACGCAAAGGCTGCGAATTATTCGGGAAAAATAAAACAAAAAGAAGATTACGTGCAGAATGAAAAAGTCTCCAAATTATCGCTGAAGAAAAAAGAACCGAAAAAAGGCGCGTATGAAGTGGAAGGATTGCAAATAAAAGTCAAACAACATGACTTTGCACAAAATCCACGCTCGGCACGTAGTTCTAACAAAAAGCGAGAGCCAGAAAAAGGAGCATACGCGGCAGAGGGTCTTCAGATAAAAGTAAAGCAAGATGACTACATTCAAAACCGTCTTGCATCAAAAAGTTCGATAAAGAAAAGAGAGCCAGAGAAAGGTGCTTTTGCAGCCGAGGGCCTTCAAATAAAAGTGAGGAGAGATAAATACGAAAAGAATCCAAACGCAAAGCCGGGAGCACTTAGAGCCGTTGGCCCTAACTCAGCGACCGTAAAAGCCAGCGAATACGTGGGGCGCATGAAAATGATTTGGGATTACAAACACAACCCAAGCAGTAGCAAATCAGCATTGGACGTTGTGCGTCCGAATCGCGCTTTCGCAAAAGGTAATGAATACCAAGGGCGAACTCGCCTCACAAAAAACTATCGGCATAACCCAAAGAGTAGCAAGGATGCACTAAAAGTGATTGCGCCTGGGAAGGCCTACGCAAAGATTTCCAACTATCAAGGGAATCTAAAAATGAGTAAGCCTCACGGAAGCAACTTACACCCTGACGCGAAGTTCGCCCATGGACATATCAACAATGTAAAACAAGAGCGAACTATTTTGACAAACGCTAAGTTGTGGTGGTCTCGGTTATTCAAGAAAAGTGATACACAGCCAAGTGCTGTAAAAGAAAAAGTAAAACGCCCACGCTACGACAAAAAAGAGCGTGAATTGTGGAAAGACCTTTACGATTAGAAAGTATGAATTGGATTCATTTAGACTCTGAAGAGAAATTAGCGGAAGCAACAACCGCTTCGCGGACAAAGCCAATTGTGTTGTTTAAACATAGTACTACCTGCTCAATTAGCAACACCGCGCTCAACCGACTAGAAAGAAACTGGAAAAACGAAGAAGTTGCGGGTACACAAACTTACTATCTCGACTTACTTTCTTACCGCCAACTGTCAAGGCAAATTGCAGAAAATTTTCAAGTAGCACACCAATCTCCCCAAGTGCTGATTATTCAAAATGAAAAATCTGTGTACGATACCTCTCATTTTGATATAAACTACCCAACCATCAAAGCGGAAATTGAAAAGCTGCTGAAGAAGTAGTTAAAAGTCAAACGAAATAGTCTGTTTCAAATCAGTCGACAGACTCAAAGCCACCGGGCAGGTACGTGCTGCGTTTTTTAACTTTTGCTTTTGCTCCTCCGTTGCTACTAGCCCAGTGTGGGTAAAGTGAATTTTTATTTCAGAGATTTTTCGGGGAGTACTATTCATCACCTTTACGACCTCAGATTTCAAGCCAGTCAGATTTACTCCTTCACGCTCAGCTACAATTCCCATGATCGTCATCATGCAACTACTGAGCGCAGCGCTGACCAGATCAGTTGGACTAAATGCCTGTCCTTTGCCATTATTATCAACTGGCGCATCCGTAGTGATCGTATTTCCCGACCTTAAGTGGGTAGCCTTTGTGCGCAAACCCCCTTCATATTCTACCGAGGCCATAATTGTTTCCATAGTGTTAAACTTTAGCGTGCTTTTTTTCGTTGGCTATTTACCTTAAATTTCGGCATCATAGCTTCAGCAATGGCAAAAAAGTTACAAATAGTTGGCTTCCTTCTCTTGGCTTTGGTTTTTACAGCAATTGGCCAAACGCAAGATAGCTATGAATACAACTCCGAGTTTACCTGGGGTATCAATAAGAATTCTTCCGGAGGATTAATAGGTGGCTTTGTATTTAAGAAAGCGAAGCGAATCAACGAGCGTATCTTCAAAACCTATGGTTTGGAGATTATGAATGTAAAGAACCCTCAAGAGGTTAGGGTACAATCTCCAATAACCGGCAATTCATATATTGGAGGAAAAAGTAATTACCTCTATGCGTTTCGCTTTCAATACGGTCGGGACGTGATCCTTTTCACGAAGGCTCCCCAGCAGGGAGTTGAAATCAAAGCTGTGTTGGCTGTAGGCCCAAGCGTTGGAATCGTGGCGCCCTACTATATTGAGCGTTTAGTGGATGGCCAAAGCTTCAACAATACAAAAAGCGAACAGTACGACCCAAATAATCAAAACCACGCGAGTAGCAGAATATTAGGCACCGGCTACCTATTCCAAGGGTTAGGGGATTCAAAAATTCATCTTGGCGGAAACCTAAAAGCAGGTATCAATTTTGAATTAGGTGTAGTTAAAAGTCAAGTAACAGGATTTGAAGTGGGCGTTTTGGTAGATGCCTATTTTAGTGAAGTTGTCTTAATGCCTAAGGCTGAAAATCGAGCTGTGTTTCCAACCTTCTACTTCACGCTTTTCTACGGAAGCAGAAAATAATTTTCGGCTTTTGCGAAACAAAATAAGCTCTCTATTCTAAAACCTTACTGACTAGATGCCGTAACCACTCCATACTAATAAAACAGAAGTAGTATGGAATTTAAAAAGACTCAAAAAGCAGATTTGTCGAATAAGCGTGGGCTTTTCTTTAGCATTGGCCTCGTTTCTGCCCTTTCGGTAGCCCTCATGGCTTTTGAATGGAAACAGACAGACGAAAAAGTGGATTTACTTGCAGCAAAAAGCACAAATACATTTGAGGAGATGATTGAGGTGCCCACAACCCAGCAATTGCCGCCTCTTGCGCCCATCATTCAACAGCCAAAGATTGTGGAAGTGCCAGATGAGGAAGAGATTCAAGAAAATCTGAACATTGATTTAGATAATGAAGCACCGAGAATAGAAGTTGCTTCGGTGGTGGTTGCTGAGGCCGAGGAAGAAGTCGATGAGATTTTTACCATTGTCGAGGAATCGGCTATGCCAACCGGGGGAATGCCTGCTTTTTACAAATATCTGGTGGATAACATGAGATATCCGGCCCAAGCCAGAAGATTGGGGGTTGAAGGGAAGGTGACACTTTCTTTCGTGGTCGACAAAAATGGAAAAATCAGCGAAGTGACTGTTTTGAGGGGTATAGGCTCGGGCTGCGATGAAGAGGCCATACGTGTCATGCAAAATGCTCCCGCCTGGAAACCGGGGAAACAAAGGGGAAGAGCTGTGAAACAGCGATGTATTATGCCAATTAGCTTCAAAATGTAAAAAGTAATAAAGATCCCACAATCTTTCGCTCATTCAGTTTTCAGTGTAGTAAAGCCATAAAAGGGAAAAATTTTTCTCCCTTTTAGTGACTTGATATGCACAAATGGATTCTATTCCTATATTTGAAATCCTAAACTGATAAAAATGGAAGCGAAAAAGTCAGAAAAAGCAGATTTGACAAAAAAGACAGGGCTGTATTTCAGCATGGGTCTTTTGTTTACAATGGCTCTTACAGTGATGGCCTTTGAATGGAAGAGCTATGACGAGCAACTGGATTTACTTGTAAATAAGAGCACAAATACTTTTGAGGAAATGCTTGAAGTGCCACCAACCGAGCAACCACCTCCACCTGCACCCGTTATTCAACAGCCTCAGATTGTAGAGGTTCCCGATGAAGAGGAGATTAAAGAAGACCTAAACATCAAGTTTGATGTGGAAGTAACCGAAGATACAAAAGTAGAAGCTGTGACGGTTGTAGCCGAAGAGCCAAAAGAAGAAGTAGATGAGATCTTCTCAGTGGTAGAAGAAACAGCTACTCCAAAAGGAGGTCTTCCTGCCTTTTACAAGTATGTTGGTGACAAAATGAAATATCCTGCTCAGGCTCGCAGAATGGGTGTAGAGGGGAAAGTTTTCGTACAGTTTGTAATTGGAAAAGATGGATCCATTAATGACGTAAAGATCATTAAAGGTATTGGAGCCGGTTGTGATGAAGAAGCAGCTCGTGTGATGCAATCTGCACCACCTTGGAATCCAGGAAAGCAACGTGGTAAAGCAGTAAAGCAACGCTATACTCTCCCTATTATTTTCAAACTAGGTTAATCCTCAGTTTTTTTGAAAGTTTAAAAAGCCCCACTGATGGGGCTTTTTATTTTAGTACGAAACCCAAAACTAGCCCCACCAGTATCACTGCCCAGGAAGGTATTTTAGTGAAGGCCACCAAACAGAAAGAGGCGATTGTAAACGTTACATTTAGCAGATTGGCTTGGAGTGGTTGAAACAATAAAATGGCAGCTGCGGCCACCAGTCCTGCGCTTGCAGCATGAATGCCCTCAAGGGAAGCTCTTATCGGCCTGTACTTTTTGAGGCTGTCCCATATGCGTGTCATAAAAAAGATAAGAAAAGTACCCGGCAAAAATATGCCCGCTGCTGACATCAAGGCACCGAAAATTGCTCCGCCTGTTCCTCCTTCCCGCATCGCTAAACTTCCAATGTAGGCAGCAAACGAAAACACCGGTCCGGGCAATGATTGAGCAAGCGCATAGCCGGAAAGAAACTCCTCGTGCGTGAGGTATTGCTTAGGTGCGTATTGAACAAATTCCGTATAAAGCAAGGGTGTCAAAACCTGCCCTCCTCCAAAAATCAAGCTTCCGTTGCGATAAAAGTTTTCAAATAAGCGAATGGGCAAAAAAGAAGGATTTGATTTGGTGACGCTTCCCATTACAGCCGCCAGCACGAGTACTCCGAGCCAAAGTAAATAATTGGCCCATCGGACTTCAAATTTCTTTTTTGCTTCTCTTGGATGTGCCTTATAATTAAAGGCGGTCAATGCGCCTGCAATCAATAATGTGACCGGAAAAACAAAGGGCGTCTTAATAAAATAGGCGGCAACGCCAGCCCCGACCATGATTAACACAGCTCTAAATCTTGTTACGGATTTTAAACCAATTGAATAGGCCGCATAAGCAACCAGCCCAACTGCCATTGGCTGTATAAATCGGGTAAATGCCAACGAGATATTCTTCGATTCAAAACTCCCAATCAACAGACCGGCAACGGTCATGATAGTCACCGATGGTAACATCCAAATCAGCAATGTCAGGTAAGCCAAGCCTGGCCCTCCCAATTTGTAGCCAACAGCAGAAATAGTCTGAGTAGATGTGGGACCTGGCAAGACCTGACAAAGTGCATTTAACTCCAACAGGTCGGCCTCCGTAACATAGTTCTTCTTCTTAGCCAGGACATTCTGAAAATGGGCAAGGTGAGCCTGAGGTCCTCCAAAGCTAGAAATAGATAGCAGTAAAACTTCTTTTAAAAAATCCCGATAAGAAATGAGCTTGCCCAAGTGGAGTTACTTCTTCAATCCAATTTCACGCAACCGTTGATTCAGAAAATCGCCAGCGGTGATGTCATCCCACAGCTTAGGATTTGCCTCATCCACACAACCCGGTAATGCGGCCAAGCTCATCTCTGAGCGTGGATGCATAAAAAAGGGAATAGAATACCTGGGCTTGTTCATTTGATTACGCGGTGGATTAACCACCCGATGTATGGTCGATTTCAACTTCTTGTTAGTCAACCGCTCAAGCATATCTCCCACATTGACAACCAATTGTTCTGGCAATGCCGTGATGGGTATCCACTTTCCGTCACGTCTCAATACTTGCAGTCCATCTGCGCTGGCGCCCATCAAAAGAGTGATCAAGTTGATATCGCCATGCTCCGCTGCACGGACGGCATCGGCCGGTACAGCATCCGGATTTTCAATGGGGAAATAATGGATTGGGCGAAGAATACTATTGCCGTGTCTTACCTTTTGATCAAAGTAATCTTCCGGCAACTGAAGATAGAGAGCAATTGCTCTCAACATCTGCACCCCTGTTCGTTCAAGTCGTTGATAAACATCGAGAGCGATCGACTCAAACTCTGGTAATTCGGTGGGCCAAATATTATCGGGATACTCCTTCTTAATTGGATCTCCATCTAACACTTCCTGACCTACGTGATAAAACTCTTTCAAGTCACCTGTATTGCGCCCCTTCGCATGTTCTTTGCCCTTGCCAATATAGCCTCGTTGGCCCGCTAGCCCCTCGATTTCATATCTTTGTTTGACAGAATCAGACAACGCAAAAAACTTCTTGATCACTTCATATAATCGAGCCGATAAATCATCCGTGAGGTAATGATTTCGGATCGCCACGAAGCCAATGTTATTGTAGGCAGCACCCAGGTCGGCCACAAATTTCTTTCTCTTGATAGGGTCACTGCCTGTAAAATCGGCCAAATCCAAAGAGGGTACTTGATCGTATAATATGTCAGTCATAGCAGGTCGGGTTGTGTAATGCAAGCTATATATTTTTTAAGTAAATTTAGGATATCAAAAATTGTAAGGTTGGCTATTGGCCATCCTAGGTTATTTTTTCCTTTCACGTAAACCCATAGAAAAGATGAGCACCAGTAGACGGAAATTTATTAAAGATACGGTGAGAGCCTCTGCCGCTGTGGCCGTAGGGACTTCCTTTGTCCTCACTGAGTCAACCGCGCAAGCACCTGCCATCACTTATACCTTACAGTTTGCTCAGATTCCGCTGCCGTACTCGTTCAATGCATTGGAGCCAAACATCGATGCCCTAACAATGGAAATACACTATGGAAAGCATCACGCTGCCTATGTAAAGAATGTGAACGAAGCGATAGCTGCAGACAAGATTGTCTACGAAAACGAAAAAGACTTTTTTGCGAACGTCTCTAAGCTATCCGCAAAAGCGCGTAACAACGGAGGCGGAGTATACAACCATACCTTTTTTTGGCAAGCGATGAAACCAAACGGAGGCGGAATTCCTTCGGGCAGGGTGAGTGATTCCCTCAACGGTGCGTTTGGCTCTTTCGACAAATTCAAAGAACAATTTACAGATGCCGCTATGAAGCGATTTGGTTCGGGATGGGCATGGTTGGTAATCGATGGAGGAAAATTAAAAATTGGTTCTACGCCCAATCAAGACAATCCATTGATGGATATAAGTGAATTGAAAGGTACACCCGTATTGGCTTTGGATGTGTGGGAGCACGCTTACTATTTGAAGTACCAAAACAAACGCAATGAATATGTAGCCAATTGGTGGAATACCATTAACTGGGACGAGGTAGCGAAAAACCTGAAATAGAATTGATCAAAAATCCAATTATTCCAGCTCTACCAAAAACGGTGGGCAAACTTTATCTCTTTTTTATTCATCTCAATAAAAATTATCCAAACCCCATGAACAAATCGGTCAAAAACAAACGTATCATCATGATCGCAATGGCTCTCCTGATTTTTCTCGGAAGCTGCGATCAGAAAAAAGAGGAAGCCTCAAACACTTTTAAGGTACCCGTAGAATATTACAAATTGAAGAATGGACTGAAGGTGGCCTTGTCGCAAGACAAAACTGCGCCCACAGTAGCCGTTGCTGTTTATTACAACATCGGCTTTCGGATCGAGCCAAAAAACCGAACAGGATTTGCTCACTTGTTTGAACACATGATGTTTCAAGGCTCTCAAAATCTTGGAAAAATGGAGTTCATCAAATTGGTACAACAAAATGGGGGTATCCTGAACGGATCCACTCGGTTTGATTTTACTAATTATTTTGAGGTAATGCCAGCCCATAAACTCGAGACAGCGATTTGGGCAGAAGCAGATCGAATGAAAGGTCTTGCTATTACGCAAGAGAATCTGACCAACCAGCAAGGTGTAGTAAAAAATGAAGTAAAGGTTAATGTTCTGAATCAGCCATATGGCGGATTTCCATGGTTGGACATGCCGCAATACGCGAATGAGAACTGGCATAACGCTCACAACTTCTATGGGGATTTGAAAGATCTGGACTCTGCAAAATTAGAGGACGTAGATAGTTTTTTTAAGACGTTCTATGCACCCAACAATGCCTCGCTTGCTATTGTGGGCGACTTTGAAATTGCCGATGCCAAACAATGGGTTGAAAAGTATTTTGGGGATATACCTGCTTCACAACTTCCGGCAAAACCAGATATTTCTGAACCTCGCCAGGAAAAAGAAAAGCGTTTTACAAAAGAAGATAAGCTCGCAAATAAACCTGCTATAGCGTTTGCTTATAAAATGCCAGACCGAAACAGCCCGGAGTATTATGCAATGGGACTAATTGACCAAATGCTGGTGCAGGGTGAAGATAGCAAGCTCTACCAGGCCTTGGTTCAAGGCAAAGGATACACAGGTGGCGTGAGTGGCGGGATCAATTACCTTGGGAATATGTTTAACTATAGTGGACCCATGATATGGATGGCAGATTTGATTTACGATGCAGATGTATCCCCCGATTCAATTTTAACTGAGGTTAACAAAGCTGTGGACGATATTCAAAAAAATGTAACTCAGGAAGATATTGATCTTGCAGTCGTAAAAATGAGATCAAAGCTCTATGATGACCTTGGCGGATTCTTCGGCATCGGTCGCGCGGATATGCTGGCTAGTTTTGCGCTCTTTGATGATGACCCTTCCAGGTTGAATACATTGGAGGATGAGTTTAAAAAAGTAACGCCCGAATTAGTAAAAAAGACGGCCGCAGAATATTTACGGGCAACAAATCGTACAATTTTAATTATTGACCCTAAAGCTGAAACAAAATGAAAAAATCATTCAAACTAATACCAGGTTTTGTGCTTTGTTTAGTCTTTGCCTTTCCAAGTCTGGCACAGAAGGAGACACCACCCGTGGGCGGCACGCCAAAGGATTTCAAGCTACCTGAGAAAAAAGTAAAGCAACTTAGTAATGGTTTACGCACTACGTTCGTTCAGTACGGTGCCGTGCCTAAAGCAGAAGTTCAACTTATTGTAAAAACAGGAAACATACACGAGGCCGCCAATGAAGTATGGTTGGCAGACCTTACTGGTTTGCTGATGAAGGAAGGCACAACCACTAAAAGTTTCAAGGAGATTTCTAAGAAAGTGGCCGGTATGGGTGGAAACATCAATGTGAGCACAGGAATGGATAATGTTACGATTAGTGGCTCTGTGTTGTCGGAGTTTGTTCCAGAACTTGTGCGAGTTATTGCTGACTTAGTGATGAATCCGGCTCTTCCTGCAAAGGAAGTAGATCGATTAAAAGCGGATTTAAAAAGGCAATTGACGGTACAGAAGTCTGTTCCCCAATCTCAAGCCACTGAAAGATTTTTCCAGATTGTCTACAAAGATCATCCCTATGGGCGTTATTATCCCACCGCAGAAATGATAGACAGTTACACTGCGGAAAAAGCGAAAGACTTCTTTCAGAAAAACTTTGGTGCCAAGCGTTCAGTCGTATATGTTGTGGGAAAATTTGACGAGGCAAGTGTAAGCAAGGCGATTGACGAATCGTTCGCTGCATGGAGTACCGGCCCTGAAATCAATTTCCCTCCAGCTGCGGCTTCACGAACAAATGAAATTGCAATGATTGATCGTAAGGAAGCACCTCAAACAACAATTATTCTGGGGTTGCCGACACTCACCCCAAAGGACAAGGACTACATGGCTCTTCAAGTCACCAACTCATTGCTGGGTGGTTCTTTCGGTTCTCGGATTACCAGTAACATTCGAGAAGATAAAGGATACACCTATTCACCCTATAGCACAATACAAAATCGAAAAGGGGTTTCCATTTGGTATGAAGAAGCCGATGTAACGAGTGAGCATACCGGAGAGTCTTTGCGCGAAATTTCAAAAGAGATCAAAAAATTGCAAACAGAAAATCCTTCCAAAGAAGAATTAGAGGGCATTCAGCGCTACATGGCAGGCACGTTTGTTCTGCAAAATTCGAACCCGGGCGGAATTATCAGTCAACTTAATTTTATAGACTTACACGAATTGGACGAGAGCTATCTGACCGATAGAGTAAAGAACATCTATGCGGTGACACCAGAGAAGGTGTCGCAAATAACAAAAGATCATTTTAAATATGAAGACATGACCCTCGTACTAGTGGGTGACAAAAAACAACTAGATCAACAAATCAAAATGCACAAGCATGCACAAAAGTTAAAATAAACCAGTTTCAGAAAGACATCAAAAAAGTCAGGTGCGGTACCTGACTTTTTTTATAGTATTAATAGCCTCCATGGTACTTTCTCAAAAACCATTCCGTGGCAATTAGTGCAAGCAACACAAAGAAAAACCATTTCAAATTAATCAGCGAGTTGAACGACTCGTTGGAACGAATGATCGCTTGCGGTTTCTCTTTGTCAAAATCCAGTGCTAATTGGTTGATCTGCTCAGATGTATAAAATCTCCCACCCGTAGCCAAGGCCAATTTCCTCAACAGCCCAAAATCCGCTGACAAATTTTGAGACTCAATATTTTGTGCAGTTACTAAAAACTGTCCATTGACCTGTTCACGCTTTCCCTGGATACTGGTAGCCGATTTAAATTGATATACTCCTTCTGGAAGTCCGCCTATCTGATAGCGACTACCACCGGGGCTGGTGGTGTACTGGTAAGAAGTAATTTGGCCCATCTCGTTTTTCAATTCAATCGAGACCGTGTTGCCATAAATCGGTTCGAATAAATCATTATATACTTCACTTTCGATGACCACGGGTGCCGCTTCACTGAATTCGTTCTGAATCGCAAAGCTTTTGAACTTCTTCTTGTCCTCCAATGTGCACAGATACTGGATCAGCTTGGAGAACACGTCATCAAACACAATCGTTTTTTCTGTATTGGCATATTCACTCAGTCTCCATTTCCAAAATCCTTCGCCCACTAGCGCGGCTACCTTGTGCCTGTCTTCGTCCCACGTAAGCAACAGAGGTCGATCTGTTGCCATGCTGCCTATCCGTTGGTATAGCAGAACACCCGCATTAGGCGGAAAGGAAAACTTTCCAAATGGTACGGTTAGCGGAGGATATTTTGAAAACGCCTCATTGCTATTATCCAAAAAATTAAAATCGCGAAATGTTGTGTTCACGACAGGTGTCACATCGTCCCATTGACCAATACTTTCAAAACTCAACGGAATTTGATTAGCTCCCAGTTGGCGTAAATTAGACTGCGTACCCACAATCAATAACAACGAGGCCGATGCATTTTTGAATTGTTGATACAGACTCGCTGTTTTATTGTTGCGATCGGCCACTTGGTGAAAAATAACTAATTCAGTCGCGTTCGGCTTGAGCAAAGAAGGGTTCAACTCCGTGACTCCAGGAATGTGTACGACTAGCTCATAATTGAAAGCATTGTCTACCACAGCTTTGATTGCTTTGATATCTGGGTGAGGAGCGGGAGCTACCAGTAGAATTCTCTTTCTAGCCTCTACTACATCCACGAAAAAACTAGATCTGTTATTTTTTGAAGATGCTTCCTCCCGAACTGACTTTACTACTACGTCTAAACGCTGAATGCCTTTTTCCAAGGCTTCGATTGAAAAGTCAAACCCAAGAAACGATTTGGCACCTGAATCTTGTTGCTGAGTTGACAACACTTTGCCATTCTTTAGAACTGATACTGTTACCTGTTGGTTTGATAGTCCTTGTATCATTACTTCAGCGCGAACAGGAAACTTATTTCCCTGATAGGTAATCTTATTGTAGGCAATATTTTTTAGCACCAAATCAACGCGGTTAGTTGTGTCTCCCACACCGACTGTGGAAATGGGCACACGGCCCGTTGAATAAAGTGGTGACGTTCCATTATTGTAGATGCCATCCGAAATCAATACGATGCCTGCCAAATTCTTTCCTTCATAGCGAGCAGCAACACCGCGTATAGCTGAGGCCAGGTCAGAAGTCGGGCTTGTGAACTGAAATTTTTCGGCCGGACTGTTATCCAAGTTTGTTGTGGTTACTTCGTAACCCAGCGCCCGAAATTTCGTCTTGCTAACTTCCATTTCGTTTATGAGGCGTCCGCGCGCGACAGAATCCGTAGACTCTTGCACGGAGCGGGAGTTATCAATCAAAAAAGCCAGCGTTGGTTTTTCAACTACATTAGTAGTAATCTTTAAAATGGGGCCCAATAACAATAGAGAAAGAAGGGTAACCAGTATCGTCCGCAAGACGAACAGAAATTGATTCATCTTTTTTGTCCACGGGGCCTTCGCCTTATACAAAAGAAAAGAATATCCCAGCCCTGCCGCCAGGCAAAGTAAAATATAGAACGGTGATGACTCGAATTGTAGACTTTGCACTTTTTTCTATTTCGTTATAAATACTCTTTACTAATCAACCGATTAGTATCCATATTTTTCTTTCCAGAGTTTCCTTAAATGGTTTCTCATTTCTATCTCTCGTGGATTATTTCCCGGATCATAGAATTTAGTTCCTTGAATTTGCTCCGGTAAAAACTCCATGTTCACAAAATTTCCTTCAAACCCATGAGCATATTGATAGTTTTTTCCGTAGTCCAAATCCTTCATTAGCTTGGTCGGTGCATTTCGAATGGCCAAAGGTACCGATAGATCGCCTGTTTCGTGCACTGATTTTAGTGCTAACTCAATAGCGGCATAGCTCGCATTACTTTTTGCAGAACTTGCCAAGTAGGTAGCGCATTGAGCAAGTATAATTCTCGCCTCGGGGTAGCCAATTAAATTGACAGCTTGAAAAGCAGTTGTCGCCATCACAAGCGCAGTTGGATTGGCATTGCCAATATCCTCCGAGGCTAGAATCACCATTCTCCGCGCAATAAATTTGACGTCTTCGCCCCCTTCAACCATTCGTGCTAAATAGTAAATGGCTGCGTTCGGGTCACTGCCACGAATAGATTTGATGAAGGCGGAGATGATATCATAGTGTTGCTCACCACTTTTGTCGTAGATGGCAATATGCTTTTGAGCTACATTCATCACCAATTCATCGGTGACGATCACCTCGCCCGGAATGGCTTCAGCAATCAGGTCAACCAAATTGAGCAGTTTGCGCGCGTCTCCACCGGAAATAGTAATAAGCGCTTGCCTCTCTTTTATTTTGATCACGCGCTTTTTTAAACTTTCATCCTGACTAAGTGCATGTTCCGCCAATTGTATTAACTCATCGTCAGTTAGAGGCTTCAGCACATATACTTGGCACCGGGAAAGCAAAGCGGAGTTGACCTCAAACGAAGGGTTCTCGGTCGTGGCTCCAATCAGTGTAATGGTTCCTTTCTCTACGGCCCCGAGAAGGGCATCTTGTTGCGATTTGTTGAACCGGTGAATCTCATCAATAAATAAAATAGCGCGGTTAGTGTACTTTGCTTTGTCAATCACCTCGCGCACATCTTTTACGCCTGCACTCACCGCGCTAAGGATATGAAACGGTCGCTTTACTTCATTGGCAATAATATTGGCGATGGTGGTTTTACCCACACCGGGCGGGCCCCATAAAATCATAGAGGGCACGTTGCCGGTTTCAATAGCCTTGCGGATGATGCCGTTGGTTCCTACCAAATGGCTCTGCCCAACTAAGTCGGTTAACTTAGCGGGGCGCATGCGTTCGGCAAGCGGAGAAGAAGCACCAATCATATTGCCAAGAAAATAACGAAGGCACTTATCGCAATTCCAATTCCCACTAACACAAAAAAAGAGAAAAAGAAAAGGGTATACTTCAAGATTGTCTTTCTCCAACTTTGTTTATACATACGCTTCATGGCAAAAAGCAAATACAGCACGATCCAAAATCCGATTATTGTGGTCGACCAAGCTAAAATTGGAATGGAGTTAGCAATGACTTGGAGTGACCCTGCAAAGTAGAAGAAATTGTAGTAATAGATGGAGAAGACCAAGTGCTCGCTATAAAAATAGTCTCTGCGTACGTACAACAGTTTTAAAAGAAGGGCAAAGAATGGCAATAACCAAAACAATACTTTTGAAAAATTATCGAAGAAAGCGTCACGAAAATCATTAATAAATTCTTTGCTTTTGCCTTCGTACTTCTCGTTGATCTCAATACTCCGTAAAACTAGGCTTTTTATTAGCCATCCATGCCTCTTTTCTATTGGCAATACGGCTTGTGCAGAATCGTAACTCTTGCGCGATTTATAATCTCCAACAATCGTAAAATCAGAATTGTCACTCTTTTTATTCACAGTCTTAATGGAATCAACCATAGATCTAGTAGAGTCAGAGATCGCTTCCTCCGTTCCCTCTTCGTCATCAAAAACTGCTTTAACCATGTTCTTTTTTAGATCATCACGCGAAAGAATAGCCAACAATAGAAAAAATATAAAACTGATGAACACATACATTCTTGCTGGGTGATAATAGCTTTCCCGCTTTCCCGCATTG
>JABFSY010000145.1 GCA_013140395.1 Cyclobacteriaceae bacterium | reverse complement strand
CTTCAAACACATTTTGAAAAAGTGGCGCCTTAAAGTCAGGAGGGGCTAACGACAACGGTTGTTCCTGTTTATTTAATTTGACGGCACCTCGGATCAGTTGCTGATACGAATCCTCATCTGGCAACAAAGCAGGGATCAATAATATCGAATGATTTTTTCGAAGACCGTTTAATGTCGTTAACAGAGGTAATTCAATTTTTTCCAATTGATTAACAACAATCAAATCAACGTCATTCAATAAACTATAATTCAAGTTGGCGGCCTGGAAACTCGTAAAAGTGAAAAGCTCCTTATTGCCAAATACCCGTTCGACAGGCGTGGCTTCTTTGTTGCTCTTTATTTCGAGCACTTTCAATTTGGTTGTGAGATTCAAGGTAAAATAAAACTCATTATCAAAACTAACGGGATAGTCACTAAACGAGAGCACCGCCTTATTTAATCCTTTCAGACCAGTTGGCAAATCGAACACCAGAGAATTTGTGCTATTCGGTTCAATACTAACGGATGCGGCTGATGCCTGAACGGAATTGATGGTCAACTTTGTGACTAAACCCTCCACGGATCGATCACCCACATTTCGAAGGCGAACGTGAATGGTATTTTTCTCACCCTTTGTTATTGATGGATTTTCCAGGTAAACAGTATCGACCAGCACGTTTGACAATTTACTGGTTTTGATAGGCACTAACTTGATCAACAGGGAAGAGTCAGTTTTTGAAACATTCCCGAATGTTGCGCTTTGAAAATCCGATATCCAGAAGAGTGTATTCGCATCACCCAATAGTCGACTTTCAATTTCTTGAGCATTTCTGCTAATGGACGAAAGTCGCATGCGTGATAGTTCATCTTCTACCTCTGACTTCGCTTTAAATGAGTTCGAGAAGGAAGCAAAATCATTTGTGATCAATTGATACTTAACATCCGGGGGTAAGGCCGTTACAATCTCCCGCACTCGTTCACTCGCTTCATCGATGGCTCGCTTTTTTTCAGCGACCGGTGCAGACATACTCAATGAATTGTCAATATAGATGGCAACATTTTTTTGAGAGCCCACCTGCTCGGCTGCTGGCAGAAAAGGTTGTGCAAAAGCCATCACTAAAAAAAACACAAAAAGAAGCCGAGCGGCCAAAATCAAATATTGCTTAATCTTTCTTTTCTGTGTGGTCTCCTGCTTTACTTGCTTTAAAAAACGAGTATTCGAAAAGTAGATCCGTATCGTTTTGCGAAAATTGAAAAGATGAATGAGAATGGGTATCAGCAAGGCACCGAGTGCCCAAAGAAAGGACGGGAACTGAAAAATCATTCGGGCGAAATTACGATAATATGTTGGAAAATGCCTGCTACCGGGAGGCCGCTAATCACGCAAATTCTTCCTCATGTGCTTTCGACAAATAGGACAGTTTTGCCAAACATGGCCGCGAGCGGGGCAATAGGCTCTGCCAAAATAAATGATTTGCAGATGCACTTTGTTCCAACGGTCCTCGGGTATCAGCCTTTTCAAGTCACGCTCGGTTTGCTCTACATTTTTACCAGTACTTAAACCCCACCGGTAAGCGAGCCTATGGATATGTGTGTCCACCGGAAAAGCCGGTTTGCCAAACCACTGGGTCATCACAACGGAAGCCGTTTTGTGTCCCACCGCTGGAAGTTCTTCTAATGCTTCGAACGTATCAGGCACCTGGCCCTCATACCTTTCAATCAGTATCTTTGATAGTCCCCAGATACCTTTCGATTTCATGGGCGATAGGCCGCAAGGTTTAATAATCTCCCTGATCTCTTCCACCGACATCTTTAGCATATCGAAAGGATTATCAGCTTTCTTAAAAAGCAATGGCGTTATCTTGTTTACTCGTTCATCTGTGCATTGTGCAGATAACAACACGGCCACAAGTAGCGTATAGGCGTCTTTGTGGTGAAGCGGAGTCTTAACGGTTGGATAAAACGCATCTAAAATATGTAAGATGTCAGTTACTTTATCTGTTTTGGTCATAGCTGCGATAAATACGCGAAACTAACAATACGATAAATCGAATGTTTCAGCGATGAATCATTTATGAGCCTTCACCACTACTATTTGCTGGTCACCATCTGCATCCGGATAGAAAAGGAGCAAACTCTGTTTCTTATCGAACGCAAGTTTACCGGGAGAGTTGTGAACCTGAAACCCATTGCCAAAATGAAAAGAGGGAAGAAAAATTTCGGTAGGAGAATCAATGGACTTATTCCGCTTGAATTTCAGGTAAAATTCCTTTTTTTCAACATTGAAGAAATATTCGAGCGGTTCGCCTGCTACTTTATATGGATAAGGTCGGATGGCCGCTGCCAGTGCTCTGCCTCCAGAATTGATATCATCTTTATTTTTTTGCTGCGACTTACTAAAAATAGAGAGGTCTTCGCCATTCCATTGATCACCATGTTTGTTTTCGTTATCTGCTGTGTAGTTCCACAATGTGTAACTGAGTTGATTGGACTCCATCGCTCTAAATGAGCGATCCAGACACGCTTCTTGATCAGCAAAATCTCCGGTACTAAATGCTTTTTTTTCACCCATATCAAAAGGAATTCCGAATTCGCCAACGAGTGTAGGATTATTTCCCAAAGAGCGGGCAGTTTCCTCTTTGCGGTTAGCCATGTTATCATGAAATGTTTCGCGAATTGCATGTCTTCCAAAAACGGGCTTCCCTTTAACTACATCCACGCCAAACCAAGCAGAATATTCTTTCGTGAGTAATGTTGCGGCATCGTACCAATGTCCGGCATTCACAAGTCTCTTCGCTTCTTCAGTTGCGAAATCCGGCATCTGATGAAATAGAGCCGGCTCTGCAAAAATCAACCAGCTGCTATCTACCGCATGCATTTGCTTTTGAAAAGCCAGTGCAAAAGGTTTGAAATAGTCTTTTGAGAAGTCCACCTGCTTGCCATCGATCTCCTTAAAATAGTTGGGTTTTAGCACGGTTGGTTTTTGTTGCGAGTCGTAGTTCCAAACACCCGCATTCTTCCAAATGTCCATTTCCGGAGCCTTCCACGAGGAGAATTTGTTAGGATTAACCAACACCTTACCCTTTGCTTTTGGCCCCGCCAGTGCAAATTCATAGCGCTCCACTTCTAAGGCGTTACCTGCACCCAATACCATGCCCTCAAATGGCGTAGGCATAATCCCGTTCTTTAAAAGACCAAATGCATTCAAATCAGTCATTCCTATATAACCCGCTCCGGGTTCATTGAAGGTATCAAAGCCAATCACGTTGGGGAGGCCTTTTAGTTTTAGGGCAACTTGCTTGATCGCATTGATGTAATGTGCCTGTAAATAATCTTGCGCACTTACACTATCGATCTTTACCTGAGGCGCAAAATCATTCCCTCCAAAGAAAAGCGTAAACATAGTGGCTGCACCTAGCTTATTGTAGTTGGTAGGCCAAATCATACGCGGAAAAGGATCGCCTTTTACGTTGTGAATAATAGCAGAACCTGTCTCGCTAAACTTGAGCGGATCAAAACCTACTTTATCCAGTGTCCAATACGGAGCTCCATCACCTCCAGTGAATCTACTCCAAACATCCTGATGAGGATCGATAAAGACATTGATATGGTGATCGTTTGCCTTTTTTACGATTGCTTGAACACAATTGAGGTAATCCTCGTCATACAGTCCAGGGCCGGCATGTTCGATGGCCTCCCAGGTTACCAACAACCGAACAAACCGATAACCCCACTGATAGAGTCGCTCAAAGTGTTCATCTGCCTGATTGAGCGGAAATGGCCTTCCCACTGACGATACGTTATAGACGGTCTCATAAAACTGTTCTTTTTGATGACTCGGAATCAAAGGTTCGAATGGAAGTTTCGTACTCCCTCCCACGTTGATACCATGTAAAATCATGGCGCGACCAGTGGGATCAACAAACCATACTCCTTTGGAGGAAATATTCTTCTGAAGTGAATCGCTTTTTGAATGTGCAGGCTGACCGGCAGGTATCTGACGGCTTTCGCTAACTTGTAAGCCCGAAATACTATAACTTGGAAATGGACTATCAACAAATAGATAGACGGCAATTGCAATAACAGTTGCAAAAATTACCAGTAAAGATCCAATAGCGATTTTCTTTAGTCGACTCATCTCATTAAGAATAAATTAGATATTTCTTTCTCATCACTTTATACATGTCCAGGTCCTTCTTCCAGGTGGCTTTAATCTGTTTTTCCGTCATTCCCTTTTTGATTTGTTCTTTCAACAATTTCGTACCCGCCAGTTTATCAAAGTATGGAATGAAAAATTTTTCTTTGTCCGGAAATCTCTTGTAGAGTTGAATGAAATATTTCAACGAAATTTCTCTTCCAGTCTTCTCCTTACTCAAATCAACTCCAAAGCAAACACTATTCTCGTGTGGCGGCTTCTTGGCCATTCCCTCGATGCTTATCGGTGTAAATTGAAACGGTTGGTTCTTCAAATCAGGATGACCAATCCACTCAAACGGATGCTGAGTGCCGCGACCGACACTCAAAACGGTTCCTTCAAACAGACAGGTAGAAGGGTAAAGTAAAACCGACTGTTGATTGGGAAGATTGGGAGAAGGCTTGATTGGTAAGGTATAGGATGTCTGGTGTGTATAGCTTTTAAGCTTTATGATCTCCAACTCACATTTTCTCTTTCCATCCAGCCAACCTTCACCGTTGATCATTTGAGCGAGTTCACCTACGGTGAGACCATGTACAATAGGAATTGGGTGCATACCCACAA
>JABFSY010000391.1 GCA_013140395.1 Cyclobacteriaceae bacterium | reverse complement strand
GTTTTGGGCTGACGCTGAGACAACTAAACCAACTGCAACGACCAGTATGAAAAGACGCATAACCGATTACTTTTTACCTTGTATTCCCATCTTCGACAATTTATTTACCTCCTGATCTACCAATTGTTGCAAAGCTGTTCGCGATGCTTCTCTATTTCCAAATATGAGGCGGTGGTGCATCACCGGCTGTGCCAATGCGCGCATGTCGTCTTCGATCACGTAGTCGCGCTGATTGACCAATGCCCACGCCTTCAGACATTTGATAAAGGTAATGCCTCCTCGCGTAGAGCATCCCAACGCTATTTCGGGATGGTGACGGGTCGATTGAACCAATCTCACTACACCTTTGATTATTTCTGGATGCACATACACATTTTCAGCTTCTTGCTGCAGATGAATAATGTCGCTGTACGTAAGCACCTGCTTTACTGTACTTTTTCCATTGCCAATGGTGAGGTAGTTGGTGTAGATATCAAACTCTACTTCTTCGGATACATAGCCGAAAGAAATTTTCATATAAAAACGATCGAGTTGGGCGGCAGGCAATGGATAGGTGCCTTCCATTTCGATGGGGTTTTGTGTGGCGATTGTAAAAAAGAATGGATCCAACTGAAAAGTTGCATCTCCTGACGAAATCTGATTTTCAGCCATGCACTCCAGCAACGCACTTTGCACTTTCGGAGAAGCCCGGTTAATTTCATCTGCCAACAATACGTGGGTAAACAAAGGTCCTTTTTTGAAAACAAAATCTTTCTTCGATTCATCGAAAATATGAGAGCCAATCAAATCCATCGGCAACAAATCAGGCGTAAACTGAATTCGTTTGAATGCAACGCCTCCATTCGTTGACTGAAACTCTACACTCCCTTCTGAAATAGACTGAGCCAGCGTTTTAGCCAACACAGTTTTTCCTGCTCCGGGATTATCTTCCAAAAGAATATGGCCTCGTGCCAATAGGGCAGTGACTACATATTTTACCTCCTGGGGCTTACCCCTAATAATCGTTTCAATGTTTTCTGTAAGTGATTTTAGTTTAGTGGCGTTGGTTGTCATAACAATTGATTTTCGTAGTCCGCCTTCGGGGTAGGTTGAATATAGCGACTCGCTCTTAACACATTCAAATAATTAAGTATCATTTTTGGAATGCCCATCTTCTTTCTAATGGATGATCCAATATTCTTTGCAAAACGGTTAATTGCCTCTCCATCGCCATCGCGCAAATTTCCGTTTGCATATTTTAGCCTTAGGTATATTCGCATGAACTCTTCAAAGCCTGCTGACAACGTTGGGTCTACTTTATGTTGTGCATATTCCAGAGGTGTTTCATCTTCACGCTCCAAACCGGCCATATGGAATCGGTACAGAGCGGCCCGATATACATGATTCGCTTTGGTGGTACTATTGCCAGCCATTGAAATGCGTAACAAGCAATACAACAGATAAAGTAACGGCAGTAAAAGGACAAAAATCAAAAGCCCAATCAAAACTTTACCCGCGAGCCAGATGACCTCCTGCCAACTCATTTTTTTCTCTTCAGCTGGTTTTGCCTTTTTGCCTGCTCCTTCTTTCTTTTTGTCCTTTTCTTTTACGCGAATGTGAATTTCATCAGCAATGATCGGACTTGGGAAGTCGTTCACTTGATTTTCAATTGACACACCTGCTCTTGGCATTGGAATTTTTTTGGCTTCGTCCTTATAGGAAACAATAATCATCGAGTCGCCCGGTTGAATCGCTGCGAATGTGGTATCTCTCTTATCATATAGCACGCGGCAAAGTGAAGCATCAACAGGTCTTGTAAAGGAGCGGCTCATTTGGTGAGGTGTATTGAAATAGATCAATTGATCGAATGATACTGTTAAACTTTTTGAGCTGGTATTTACATTCTCTGCTTTTCCATTGATAACTAACCAAGGTTCAGGGGGAGGCAACGGTGGCGTGCCATCCGGCTTAGGTGCACTTTGTTGATCCTCGTTGCCGATGGTCATGTCAAAATCTAACCATCCGTAGCCTGGGAAATAAACTTGAGTCCAGGCGTGTGCCTGACTAGCATAAAACCAATACCAGCCTTTGTTCTTGTCGCTTCGGTTGATGGTAGCAAAGCCTGTTGTAAAACGAGTCGGCACTCCCAATGCACGCAACATGAACAATGAGGCGCCAGCGTAGTAGGTACAATACCCCGCGTGCGTTTTAAACAGAAAGTTGTACAACATTTTTGAACTCGGAATATTGGGATCATCTACGGCACCCGCCTTTAATGTGTAGCGAAAAATTCGTTTCCCATTTTCATTTCGCTTTAAAAAGAAATCGCGCACCGCAATTACTTTATCTACCGGCTTACTTCCCTTAGAAGTCAGATTGAGGGCAAGCTTGGATATCGAATCGTAAATGCCTCCAGTTGGCATCTTGGTGTAATAGTCGAAAAATTCTTGATCTAGTTTTTCATAACTCCTTACTGAACGAAGCTCATCATGACGTTGCTCCTGCAGTGGCTCTAAAGTGGGACTGGCCGAAATATTATATACGAAATAAGCATTGTTCAACTCTGACGTAAAAGAGGCAATCTTGTATCCTTGGATAAAGGTCTTCTGAAAATCTTTCTCCACTGGAATGGTTTGAATGGAAAACACGCTGGCGGGTCCCAACACCGAATGTTTCCATGTATTCTCGGAAAGGTATACCTGGGCTTCCACCACTTTGCGCAGTTTGCTCGCCATTGATTTCCGAATCATCGAAGTGTCAGTGTAACTATAATACATCGGCAACGCAGTGGGGTCGACTGTTATTTCGTCTAGAGATGGCACATTGATATCTCGTGTAAATGTTTCCTTTATCGGATCATATCTTGTGAGGTAGTGGTACACAAAGTAAATAGGTGCTGGAGAACCATCTGGAAAATAGTTATCCAGTTTACTGCAAAACATGAGCTTGTCGGATTGACTCATTTTCGAGGTCACACGCATTGTATCTTTCAACCGATAGCCATCGTCTGTCTTGTCCATCAGTCCATCCCGATCATCATAATTGTCTTTGTCTTTTTTGGATCCGTCTTTGTCGCCTTTCGCGCCCCGTGCGGCTAGCTCTTTCTCAACAGCCTTCACATTGCCCTTCAGTAAACTTTCGGCAATCACAAAAGCAAGTGCAACCAACATTACAAAAAGCACCACCCGCAACAGAAACTTCACAGACTTCTTTTTGTCCAGTTCGATTCGCTCTGCCACCAACGGGGAAAGAAAATACATGTACAGGCCGTACACTGTAACCGGGAAAATATGAACCAAGATGTAGGAAAGGCTGAGGTCTATTGTATCAGATATCGATACGAGCGTCACTATTGATAAAACAGCAAATAAGATAATGTAGGCCCACTTAACTCTCACCAAAAGAAATCCAAACACCCAACCGAAAATGAAAAGCGTGGAGTATAGCTGAAAACGAGCAGTCGTATAAAATACATCAAACTCGCCCGGCAACCGGTTAATGGCTTTATCGAACAACCAATAAGCAATCCACAACAAGAAAAATGTAACAACCCAACGGGCACCGTAGTAATAAAGCACGTAAGCTGCTAACAAGCCAAAACTGAAATAAATAGTTTGACTGAAAAGCCCGGTGTTTAATGAAGTATACGAGAAGTTGAGAAACCGCAGTGTGATATAGCCAATGACAATAGTGGGCAGAACCACCACGGCCAGGCGGATGAGTAGTTGCTGAAGACGATCTGATTTACTTCCTACAATCATTTTTCGATTTCAAACGCATTTGTTAACCAACTGTTGCCTCGCTGCTTCAGTGCCTCCGCCATCTCTTTCTCATTTTTTAGCAACGCCCTGCGAAGGGACGAAAACATCCAAGGCTGACGAAGATGATCGGTCGGTTGCTTCTCTGGTTTAAACAATATGTCTTTCGCCTTGAAAAGAAACGGAGAGGGAATAGCGTCTGATAGCTTCATAACAATAACCGGTACTGACAAAGGTAAATTGCGCAAAAGCAATTCTACTTCGGCTGCTGGCGCCAGAGAAGGCAAACATACAAATGCTGCTTTGTTATAATTCACATAAACCGATGGCGGCTCTGCTGACTGCCACGAAGCTGCCGTGATCTGAAACAACTCATTTTTCTTTTCGCTAAGCCCCGCTAACTTAGGCACCTCCTGATCTTGTGGTATTCTCACTTCATAGCCATTCTGCAGCAGTGCTTCGTACAAATTTCTCACTTTGTCCTTATATACATTGAGTAACTCCAATTCAAAGGCACCTTTCTGGTTTTCGAAACCATGAAAAAAACTTGCATAAAAATATAAGTGAGAGGCGTACGGGTCTTTTGTTTCCGGAATGCGCACTACTAGCTGGCCGCTCTTTGCATAAATCTTCCAAACGATTCGCTGGATGTTGTCGCCTGCTTCAAATTCTTTATAATTAACATGCTCGCCCTCCACCCGCTTAGGGATTTCAATACGCTGCTTTTGCTCCTCTGTTGAATTAGGGCTTGCATTGGTTTTTTGTATATGCTGCGGTTTGGGGAGCGTAAACAGTTGCTGAGTAAATGGAAGGGTATAGGGCAACGAAAACAATCCCAACATATCATAAAAGGAGACTAGCACTTTTTCCACATCATACACTCCCCCATCGTGCAAAAAAGCTTGGCCCGTCCCTTTAATACCTTGTCTCCACCAATGCCTCGGTTTTGGAACACTCCCATCCAACACCACGGGCTCTGACACTCTCATTTCGGAAAATATCAAACGAGCCTG
>JABFSY010000090.1 GCA_013140395.1 Cyclobacteriaceae bacterium | reverse complement strand
GGAATTGAATATGATTCCACAAACCACGTTCGAATTCGCCCCCATCAACCACGTGATGAGTAACTCGTTTGGCTTTGGCGGAAATTGCTCTTCAATCATTATTTCAAAAAATAGATGAAGGCTTTTATCAATGGAATGGGAAACATCTCACCTCAAAAATCATGGGGCATTGATTCTCTTTTGGCTGACCCTATTGCCTATGAGGGCAATCGACTGACTTGCGTTGAGCCCGATTACAACCAGTGGATAGATCCCAAACAGCTTCGCAGAATGAGCCGAATCATTAAGATGGGGATCACGGCTTCGATGATGGCGATGAAGCAAGCGGGAGTTGAAAAGCCGGATGGCATTATTGTCGGAACCGGCTATGGATGTCTTGAGGACACAGGGATCTTTTTGAGTAAGATGATTGAAAACAAAGAAGAAGCACTAAATCCTACTCCGTTTATCCAATCGACTCATAATACTATTGGAGGCCAAATTGCTTTACTGTTACAATGCCAAGCCTACAACCAAACCTACGCCCACCGATCTTTCTCCTTTGAAAACTCGTTGCTGGATGCGTTACTACATTTGACGGAGACGCCTGCTTCGCATCTGCTAGTCGGAGGTGTTGATGAGATCACCGGGATTAGTCACACGATTCAAAGTCGCATGGGACTATTCAAGAGAAAGGCGGTTTCCTCGCTCGATCTTTTTGCCACGAACACGCGTGGCACGTTAAATGGTGAAGGATCTACATTTTTTGTGTTGTCTGGAATTCAAGGTGAGCAAAGTGTTGCCTCCGTAGAAGCAGTGACCACTTTCTTTAAGCCAACAACCGAAGAATTGATAAAAGGCCTTTCTGACTTTCTACACCAGGCAAATCTCACAGCGGCAGAAATTGATTTTGTGTTGGTGGGAAAATCCGGTGATCGAGATGCCGATCGTGCTGTTGGACAAATCACTTCTTTACATTTTTCAACCAATGCTATTGGTGTGTTTAAACACCTTTCCGGAGAGTATCCAACAGCTTCGGCTTTTGCCTTATGGCTCGCGACCCAAATGATGGCAGAAAATAGAATTCCACCCATCGTGTCAGTCAGCCCGATGATTCGGCCAATTAAGACTATCTTAGTTTTCAATTCTTATTTTGGCCATCATTATTCACTCATGTTGTTACGCAAATGTCGAGATACTCGGTAACAAGCATTGTTTTTCTCGTGGTGTTCACCGGGATGCTGGTCGTCTACAAGGTGTTCACCATTCCCATCGCTTGGATCATAGGTCTTGTTATTGCCTACCTTGCCATAAACCTGGTTGGTTCGTTCTATTTATCTGCCAGCTATTTCGTGCGGGTTATTTCAAGGGGTTCACCAAGCAGTGGCGCCATTTCTATTACGTTTGATGATGGACCCATCGTGGGGAAGACAGAAAAGATACTGGATGTATTGAACCACTATAAAGTGAAGGCTGCTTTCTTTTGCATCGGTTATCGCGTGCAACAAAATGTAAGCCTAACTACCCGCATCCACAACGAAGGTCATTTACTGGGCAACCACAGCTATTGGCATAAAAACACATTTGACTGGCAGTCTGCAAAAAAAATAAGTGAAGAATTGAAGGAGACCGATACTGCGATTCGTGAAACAACGGGGCGATCCCCCTTATTTTTTCGGCCACCCTTTGGCGTGACCAATCCGATGGTGGCAAAAGCTGTGCGCCAAAAAAACTACACGGTTATTGGGTGGAGTGTTCGCTCGTTTGACACCGTGATCAAAAGCAAAAAAAAACTGTTTCAGCGAATTACACGCAAGCTTAAGCCAGGTGATGTGGTTGTCTTTCACGACTATAGCGATTCTATGTTAGCCATCCTTCCCGAATTTATTGCGCACGTGCCGACTCTTGGATTAAAAATTGTGAGACTTGATGAGCTGCTTCAAGCCAATGCCTATGAATAAGATACACTCGCTCACAACGTACCTGCTTTTGGTGTCGCTGCTTTTATTCCGTTTCGAAGAGACGTTCTCGCAGCATACAGGATTCAAGCCGATTGTAAATTTCCCTGACTTTAAGGTTCAATTCAAATTGGAGTCTTCAAAAATCAATTCGATCGTCAGCGATTTTGCACAAGAAAAAGTACTTACTGCGTTAACCGAAAAAATTAAATCAGAAGGAAAATTCTTGTTTATGCGAAACAATAAAGTTCGTATTGAGTACCAAAAACCTTTCACCTACTTGGTGATGATGAATGGAGAAAAAATGTTAGTCCGGGACAATCAGAAAGACAACCGAATTAATGTAAAATCTAACAAGCTGTTTCAACAAATCAACAGAATCATGATTGATTGTGTACAAGGCACTATGTTGGACAGTAAAGATTTTACTGTGAAGGTATTCGAAGACGACAACACATTTTTGCTAGAAATGACTCCTGTATCAAAAGCACTGAGCCAGTTCTTTCAGACGATTGTTCTGCTGGTCGAAAAAAAAGACTATTCTGCCAAGTCCATTGAAATGCGTGAGCCCAACGGAGACAAAACCGTTATCACGTTTATAAACAAAAAGTTAAATGCCGAAATTGCCGATGCGGTATTTGCGTTATAGTCTCCTGCTGATGGTCGCTTTCAGCTGTGCCTCAGAATACAAGCTGCTGCAACCGGCAATGCTGGAACAAAGCTGCGTTTCGAAAATCAAACCACGCGGGTTTACAACCAGTTGGTTTACCACAAGCGTAGATGTGGTTGGAAAACACCTAAGTGGACTTTTACTAATTAAAAACCAGCCAGATAGCTCTACGCGTGTTGTCTTTACCAGCGAAGCGGGTATTACGTTCTTTGACTTTGAATTTACGAAGAATGGCACTTTTGCTGTAAAGCGCATCGTTAGTCAACTTGACAAGAAGCCGATCATTCAAACATTGCGAAAAGACTTTGAACTAACCCTGGGCATTCCTTTTCGGGGAGTCACCCCGGAGGTCTGGACAATGAATACCGAAAAATGGTACGGGGTCAAGCAAAAAAATGAGACGAGTTATTTCATTACCGACACCGAATGTGCTTCTTTGCTGCGATTGGAGTTAGGTTCTACGCGAAAAAAGAAAACGGAGGTGTTTATAAGGGGTAAGGACCCCCACGATCCGGATTCTGTTCAAATCAAACACTACAATTTTGCCATGCAAATTGAGTTGAGAAAATTAATGAGGGAGTAATGTTACTGAACGATTTCTTTACGATTGCTAACCCAGAACACGTCAGTGGAACCATCCATGCGTTGGTCAGAATCAATAGAGACCACCCCATTTTTGAAGGCCATTTCCCTGGCCAACCAGTTGTTCCTGGCGTGTGCATGTTACAAATGGTTCGGGAAGTGATGGAGCTTCAGCTGACTGAAAGACTCTTCATTGCCGAAGCTGACAATATCAAATTTTTAACAGTGATCAACCCCGACCACCATAGCCAAATTCAGCTATCCATTTCTTACCAACGTGAGGAGGATGTCTTCTCACTGCAAGCTTCGTTGTTTGAAGGCAACACGACTTTTTTTAAATTGAAAGCAGTTTTTAAGATTGAAAAATGATTCAGTTGGACTACCCATCGGTTTTTAGAGAGAAGAAGGTTTGTATCATTGTACCTACCTATAACAACGATGGCACGCTGCAACAGGTAGTCAATAGCTTGCTTGTATTTACCGATCAGATCATCATTGTAAATGACGGTTCCACGGATTCTACCGCAGCGATTCTTGCCACCTATCCACAACTGCAACAAGTTAGCTATTCAAAAAACATAGGAAAAGGTTGGGCGTTGCGCCAGGGATTTGCCAAAGCGGTAGAGTTAGGATATAAGCATGCTATTACCATCGATTCTGACGGACAGCATTTCGCTGAAGACTTACCACAATTTCTAGAAAAAATGGCTTTCGCACCTGACGCCATCATTATTGGAGCCCGAAATATGGATCAGGCATCTATACCCGGCAAAAGTAGCTTTGGCCATAAGTTTTCAAACTTTTGGTTCTGGGTAGAAACGGGATTGAAGTTACCTGACACACAATCCGGTTACCGTTTGTATCCCATTCATACGATGAGAAACATTCGTTTCTTCACCAAGAAATTTGAATTTGAGATTGAAGTATTGGTTCGTTCCTTTTGGAAAGGCATACCTATTACACACGTACCCGTGAAAGTTTTCTATGCTGAAAAAGGTGTGCGGGTAACACACTTCCGGCCTTTTAAAGATTTTACACGAATCACAATACTCAACACCGTACTCGTCATTTGGGCTTTGCTATATATTCACCCCAGAGATTTCTTTCGAAGTCTCAAAAAAAAAAGTTAATACCTGTCCTCCAAGAACTTTTGTTAAATCCGCACGAGTCCGATCGACTGAAAGCAACTTCAGTAGGGTTCGGCATATTTATGGGGATTGTGCCTATTTGGGGATTTCAGCTTGCCATCGGAATTCCGTTAGCCTTTTTGTTTAGAATGAACAAAGCGCTTTTTATTCTGGCAGCCAACATCAGCATTCCTCCTATGATTCCTCTCATTTTATTTTTGAGTCATAGCACCGGAAGAATTTGGATGGGTCAAGCGGCCAGCCATCTATCTTTTACAAAAGACATCACATTGGCTACCTTACAGAATAGTTTTCTACAATATGTTTGGGGTGCTATTACGCTTGCTGTGTTGGCAGGTTTTGTTGTTGGACTTGTTACCTTCTTTGCATTAAAGCTTTTCCGAAAACCGGTACCGAAGTCGATACCTTAAGTCAGTTCATCAATGGAGCATCTTTTCCTTT
>JABFSY010000239.1 GCA_013140395.1 Cyclobacteriaceae bacterium | reverse complement strand
ATATATCATTTACCGAAGCGAGGCAAACAACACATCCATGTTGGCAGTGTACAAGCAAGTTCACCAGAAGAAGCGATGAGCGAAGCGAAGTTAAAATTTAATCAGGGAAAAATAGTTTTTAACATTTGGGCAATAGAAACAGACAAGATCAGATTCACCTCCTCAGAAGAACAAGAGTTGTGGCTCACGCTGCCCGATAAAAAGTTTAGAGATGCTGCTGAATACAAGGGTGGAGATAAGCTGAAGAATTTTTTGGAAAGTAGAATTGAGAATTGAGAATAAAATGAATAATCTGCCTTTAAAAGAACTTCTCTACAAAATGGCCGATGACCAATTGATCATTGGGCATCGTAATTCTGAATGGACTGGCTTTGGCCCTTTGCTGGAAGAAGACATTGCCTTCTCTTCTATGGCACAAGATAAAATTGGTCATAGTTTGGCGCTTTATACCATTCTTCATGAGTTAGGGGAAAGTGATCCTGATACGGTTGCCTTCACCCGCAACGCCAATCAATTTCACAACAGCATCTTCACCGAGTTGCCCAATCAGGAATATGACTTTAGTCTCGTCCGTCATTTCTTATACGACACCGCAGAAGCACTGCGTTTTGAGTTATTGACTAACTCTACTTGCGAGCCATTGGCACAGGTGGCACGCAAAGTGCGAGGCGAACTGCGCTATCATACATTACATGCCAAAACGTGGGTGAAACAACTGGGCTCCGCTACTGAAGAAAGTGTGAGTCGTTTGCAAAAATCACTAGAGCAAGCCATGCCCTATGCATTAGGCATGTTCGAAGAATCGCCCTACGAAAAGGAAATTATAGCGGCAGGTATTTTTGAAGGAGAGAAAAAGTTGAAAGAACTTTGGATGGCGAAAGTAGAAGAGACCATCACCCAAACGAGTTTGCGTTTGCCCGATTGGAAAATTGTTCAACCTATAATTGGGGGAAGAATTGGAAAACATACAGAACACCTTCAGCCTTTGCTGGATGAAATGAGCGAAGTGTTTAGAATTGATCCGGGGGCGGAGTGGTAGGAGATAGTCAGGAAGATCGAAAGACGGGAAGTCGGAAAGTCAGAAAGTTGACTTGATCTTACAGACTCTCGGACTTGCAGACTTCCGGACTTTCAGACTTCCAAACCTAAAAACAATATCAATGAAACACGTTACCACTGAGCTGCATTTTATCACCACCACTTACGCACAGCACATCGCGCAACTTCCTGAATCTGATTTTTCTGCGAAGCCAAACCCTGCGAAGTGGAGCAAGAAAGAAGTGATGGGACACCTGATCGACTCGGCCGAAAATAACTTGAGACGTTTTATATGCGGGCAGTATGAAAGCTCTCCCCCGAAAATCCGCTACGAACAAAATTTCTGGGTGAATGCGAATAACTATTTGAACGCGCCTTCCAGCGAAGTTTTTGAAAGTTGGAAACTCGTCAATCTGAAAATTTGCCGGGTGCTCGACAACATGCCGGTAGAGAATTATAAAAAATTAGTTGATACCGGCAAAGACGCCCCCAACCTGCTTACCATTGAATGGCTGGCCATCGACTACGTGAAGCACCTCAAACACCACCTCAATCAAATCATTCCCAATTCATTTGATATTGTTTATCCATGATCACCACTACTCCATCTGTCAAACAAATCTATGAGTGGCTCGAGGATGTCAAAGATCCGGAGATACCTGTTTTATCGTTAGTAGACCTGGGAGTGATCTCTAACGTGGAAATTGACGGAGATAAAGTGAGCATCGAACTCACCCCTACTTTTGCAGGTTGCCCGGCTATGGAGTACATGAAAAACGAAGTCATCGAAAAGTTAAAGAGCAAGGGAATTCCTAAAGTAGAAGCAACCATCTCTTTTCGGGTGCCCTGGTCATCGGAATTTATTTCGGAAAAAGGGAAAAAAGCACTCAAGCAATATGGATTTGCACCCCCTCCTTCCAACAAGCTTTTTACAGAACTGGAAATACTGGAAAACGCCATTTGTCCAAGGTGCGATGGCACCAATACTGAAATGAAAAGCCCCTTCGGCCCTACCCTATGCAGGTCCCTTTACTACTGCCATGACTGTAAAGAAGCCTTCGAACAGTTCAAACCGCTGTAAATAGTACATGCCCGCCTTAGATTGGCATAAAACCTTTAATCTTGCGGCTCGTTTAGCGAACCAAATGAGATTATTGAAAAGACCAATTACCGCAATACCCTTTCTTTTCGGAGGGATTTTAATGATGAGCTGTGGCCGATCCGCCACGATCAACGAAACCACCACCTTTACTCATATTGATTCGCTGACCGATACCTATTTATCACTACAAGACACCTTGCTGTATTCCTGGAATGTACTGGTAAAAGATGAGCAGGAAAAAGTAGACGCAATGGAAAAAGCGTTGCATCAATTGATTCAAATGCCGGTCCCGGAAAAATCTCAGTTAGTTACTTTGCAAAGTCGCCTGCAGCAACTGAAGCAATTGCGCATCACACAAAAAACGTTGACCAATCCTTATGTGGTAGAAGAGTATGATTTCGCGACCAGTTCATTGGTGGCCGAGATAGTAGCCCTTTCTGAATCTAATACCGTTTTGATGCAAAACAAAAACCTCTCTACGTTGATTGAGAAAATAAAAATTGCCGAACAACATACGCCTCTATTCCGGTCAGGCTACGACAGCATTGCATTTTTATTCAATGCCTTTCTCGAGAAGAATGAATCTTCTCTAAAGCAGATTGATAAGAGTGGCGCTATTGAAAAGAAGCCGTTGTTTAGCGGTGTTGCTGGCAAATAGTTATTCGAGCCTTTTGATACCCTCATTGTCACGTTGAGCTTGTCGAAACGTGGCTTCGACAGGCTCAGCCGGACATTCGAAACATTCTCAAAAAAAGGCTTCGACAGGCTCAGCCTGACATTCTGGATAAAATCAGTCTGGCATTCGAAACAAACTCATTCTCACAAAATAGGCTTCGATAAGCTCAGCCTGACACGCTTGACAAGCTTAGTTTGAAAACCGCACTGTCACGTTGAGTCTGTCGAAACGTGACTTCGACAGGCTCAGCGTGACATTCGAAACATTCTCATAAAAAAGGCTTCGACAGGCTCAGCCGGATAGCCAAAAAAAAACGAAGCCGAAAGTTTTCACCTTCAGCCTCGATTCATTCAGTAACGACTAACGATCAATCAACAACGATCAACGATAAGTCATCAACAATTTACCATCTCTTCTTCCGCTCTCCCCCACTGGCGCCACCGCTGCTGCGGCCACCGCCTCCACCGTACGAACGGCCACCACCTCCACCATAAGAGCGCTTACCTTCGCTGCCTACTTTTCCTTCTCCACTTCCGCTGCCGCCATCAAACGAACGTCTCTTGCGTTGGTACCCAACACCGCCTTCGCCTCCCCCACTTCTCTCACCACCACCGCTGCGCTCACGTCTCTCGCCACCACCTTCTCTGCGCTCGCCAGTCATTTCAAGCCGCACTTTGCGACCGCGTACCTCCACGCCTTCAAAGCCTTTCATCACTTGCTCGGTCACATCTTTTTCTAATTCAAAGAAAGAGAATGCACCCTTCAAGTCAATCTTGCCAATCTTGCCTTTGTCAATTTCACCGTAGTCACAGATTAAGCCAAGCAAATCGCCCGTCTCCAATCCATCCATTCTGCCGATGTTGATAAACACACGGTCACCACTCGGGCGACTGTCTCTGTCTCTATCACGGTCATCGCGACCGTACCGATCATCACTTACAAATGATTTGGTGCGATCTGATTTGTTCAAGTCACGTGCATCTCTGTAGTACGCTAAGAAACGGTTGAACTCAATCGAAGCAAAACGCTTGATAATATCTTCTTTCGATAAGTCGATCAGTTCATGATATACTTCCGGCAAGAAGCTGTCAATCTCCTCTTCGTTCACCTCTACGTTGCGCATCTTGCGTGTAAGCTCCATGATCTTGCGCTGGCACACCTCATCACCCGTAGGGATCATGATTTTCGTAAACCTACGTTTCAATGCTTTTTCTATCTGGCTGATCTTGCCCATCTCCTTTTTTGAGACGATGGCCAACGAAATACCCTTCTTACCAGCACGAGCCGTACGGCCGCTTCGGTGTGTGTAGTACTCCATCTCATCGGGCATGTTCATGTGAATCACGTGCGTGATACCCGTTACGTCTATACCGCGTGCAGCCACATCCGTAGCCACCAACATTTGCAACGTTTTGTTTTTAAAACTCTTCATCACACGGTCGCGTTGCATTTGCGTAAGATCCCCGTGAAGGGCATCTGCATTGTAGCCGTCCTTCATCAGGCTTTCTGCTACACGTTGTGTGTCAATTTTAGTACGGCAGAAGATCACCCCAAAAATATCCGTGGTGTAGTCTACCATTCTTTTCAGCGCCTGGTATTTATCTCGCTCGTCTACTACAATGTATTGATGGTCGATGTTCTCGTTGCCCTGGTTGCGCTCGCCCATAGTGAGCTCCTGCGGGTTGTTCATGTAATTCTTCGATATCTCGCGCACCTCGCGGGGCATCGTAGCCGAGAAGAGCCACACATTCTTTTCATCAGGCGTGCCCGACAAAATTTCATCTATCGCATCTTTAAAGCCCATGTTCAACATCTCATCGGCTTCATCCAACACTACGTATTTAATCGTGCCCAGGCTTACCACCCTGCGTTCGATCAAGTCAATCAATCGGCCGGGCGTAGCGACAATAATCTGAGCGCCTCTTTTTATTTTTCTAATTTGATCTGATATACTCGCACCGCCATATAC
>JABFSY010000125.1 GCA_013140395.1 Cyclobacteriaceae bacterium | reverse complement strand
CTTCAAGTCGAATGGCTTACCTGCCCAACGAACGGGGAACATGACGCGAGCAATTATATATAAGATTACAGGATATAGTATGATGAAAAGGAAAGTAGTTAGTTTCCAATTTCTATCAGACGCCATCCCGTATGTCACCCACCAGTCTTGAATTTGGATTACAAAGACTATAGGTACAAGCAATAAATGCGGCCAATAGATTTTTACATTGTCCCATCGTTGCAGAATAGCAGCTAAACCTGAAATCAGTCTCGTTATCCCCATGCCCAGGATAATCGAAACCAAAACCGTTACATACTCAAAGGGAGTAATTGTCATAGTAGAAAATTGATCTTTAGATGATCTTTGAAAGCTATCTATAATTTTACATTAAAAGGCTACCGACATGTTCCAAAAGTCATCCTTCCGACAAGTTTCCGATGGAGGGTAACGACTCCAGTTACTGAATGAGCACTTTCTAATTTTGTCGGTCAACGGACAATCTATGCTGCTTAACCTGAATCGGCAATTTACATGACAAACCCCTGATTACTATTATCGTTTCTTTATATCAAAAACAAACAAAATATGCGCAAACTATTAATGGTATTTTCGATTTTAACTTTTGTGAGTAATCTGTTGGCACAAAAGCCCCTACTCAACCTTGATGACAAAGGCGTAGAAATTGAAGGCTACGACCCCGTTGCTTATTTCACGGTGGGCAAGCCTACAAAAGGAAACGAGGCAATTAAAAGCAGTTACAACAACTCGACTTACTATTTCTCTTCAGAAGAAAACAAAAAGCTCTTTGAAACCAACCCTAAAAAATACGAAGTTCAATTTGGTGGCTTTTGCGCCTATGCTGTTTCGCAAGGTCATGTGTCGCCCATTGATCCCAAATTTTGTTATGTGCAGAAAGATGCAGAAGGTGTTGAACGGTTGATTTGCCAACACAATCAGAAAGCAAATGACTTGTGGAATAAAGACCCGAATGGGCTTTTTGTAAACGCCAACAAATATTGGCCTGCCGTAGTAAAAAATGGCGGCAAGCAAATCCCCATTAAAGGGGTGGAGCTTTCTTACATCAATATTGATGACAGTGGGTTGGCCGTATTAGGGTATGATGTAGTGGCCTACCAAACAGACAACAAGGCGGTGAAGGGAGACCCAAAATTTACAGAGTGGGTACATGGTGCCAAATACGTTTTTACTTCACGTGAACATCAAGAATTATTTCGTGAATCCCCGAAAAAATACTTGCCTCAATATGGTGGCTTTTGTGCGTATGCCATGAGCCTTGGAAAAGTTCGCCCTGTCAATCCTGAAATATTTTCTATTGAAGATGGCAGACTAATGCTTCAGCATACCAAAGAAGCCTTTGATCTTTTCAACAAGGATGTAAAAGGTAATATTGTAAAGGCCGACACTAAATGGCCTGCAGTTGAAGCCAAGAAGGCAGGGCACAAAGTAAAATTTGATAAACCAGCAAAATAGTATTAAGTATCAAGACACTAGACGTGAGACAAAAATTTGATCTTATGTCTACAGTCTCCATCTCATGTCTAAACACAACCAAAAAATCAAAATGAAAAATCTACTCTTTATTATTCTCCTAGTCTCCAATGTAGTAGCAGTAAATGCGCAAACTACTTCTTCAAAATCGTTGACTCTTGATGCAGCCAAGAAAATAGTGGCGGAAGCCAGAAAGTTTGGCGTAAGTGTAAACGCACCGCATGGCGGCCCGTCTATTGCCGTGGTAGATCGCGGAGGTAATTTATTATTTGTAGAAAGACCCGAGACAACCTTTGCTGGTTCTGCGTTGGTCGCTTACGAAAAGGCACATACAGCAGTGATGTTTGAGCAGCCCACACAGAATATGGAGAATGCCATCAAAGGCGGACGTACTCCTTTGATCACCGTTGGCTATGTTATGCTGGAAGGCGGAGTTCCTATTATTGTGAATGGAGAAATCGTTGGCGCCATTGGCGTGAGTGGTGCGGCTAGCTCCGCACAGGATGTAGAGATTGCGTTGGCAGGTGCTAAAACTAAAATTGACTAAAGCGATGCATTTATCTAGTTTGAGAAAATTAGTAGGGAACGTCCACCTGTTGGGCTTTCTCATTTTAAGTATTGCAGGCTTTGCGCAAGAATCGGTCGAGCTATCTATTGGCAAACCAAACGCAATTGTAGATTTAAAAACAAAGGAAGGAGCCAGTTTACTGAATGCCCAATGGCGCTATTCAGATGCTCAAATAGTGGAGAAGGATTTTAAAGCCCCTGGCCCAAGTGGGGATGATAAACTCGCACTTTATCCAACTGGAAAACAGCTTAAGACACATGACATCTTTCCGAAAGCCGGAACAAAAGATTTTAATGATGCCCAGTGGGAGAAACTAGATGCTACTTCGCTAGAACAGCGCAGAGGCACTGGTTTGTTGTCATTTAATTGGTATCGCATCAACATCACCATTCCAGAGAAGCTCGGAAATCTTGCAGTGGAGGGTTCGACTGCTGTATTTGAAATAGTGATGGATGACTATGCCGAAATTTTTGTAGACGGTAAGTTGACGAAATCGGCAGGCCAAGCAGGAGGCAGTGTGGCCAAAGGATGGAATGCGCGCAACAGGGTAATACTTACCAATCAGGCAAAGCCTGGACAGAAAATACAGTTGGCGATTTTAGGCATCAACGGCCCCATTGCCGATTTGCCAGACAATTACATTTGGGTACGTTCAGCCACTGTAGATTTTTATAAATCATTCCCAAAAAATCCTGATTGGCAAAACCTGGGCGAGATTGTGAAGATCGACAATGAACTGGATAAAATCATTGCACCAGGAATGAAGCTAGAGAAACTCGCAACGGGCTTTCAATTTACAGAAGGGCCTGCATGGCATCCGGATGGATACCTGGTTTTTTCAGATCCAAATACTAACGTGATATATTCTTACAAGCCAGAAAATGGAAACGTAGAAATCTATCGAACCAAAAGTGGCTACGCAGGTATCAACATTGGCGAGTATCATCAAGCAGGATCCAATGGACTGACATTCGATAAAGAAGGAAGGCTTATCCTGTGCCAACATGGCGAGCGCAGAGTGATACGTATTGAGAAAAAAGGTCCCGTTACCATATTAGCAGATAATTTTCAGGGCAAGAAATTAAATAGTCCCAATGACTTGGTGTTGCGTTCAGACGGAACCTTATTCTTTACAGATCCACCTTATGGTTTGCCAATGGCATTCAACGACCCAAACAAGGAAACACCTCATTCCGGTGTCTACGCAGTGATCAACGGGCAAGTGAAATTATTAACCACGGATTTAAAAGGCCCCAATGGAATAGCTTTTTCGCCAGATGAAAAATATTTGTATGTAAGCAATTGGGATATTACAAACATTCACAATACAAAGGTGATTATGCGCTATGAAGTAGCGAAAGATGGCTCACTTACCAATGGCAAAGTTTTTTTTGATATGAACAAGACGGATGGCGAAGATGCACTCGATGGATTGAAAGTGGATACACAGGGAAATGTATTCTGCTCTGGCCCTGATGGCATTTGGATCATTTCGGCCCAAGGAAAATATTTGGGTCGCATTAAAACACCTGAGCACGCTGCTAACATGGCATGGGGAGAAGATGGTCATTCCTTATTTATCACTGCTTCTAGTGGTCTTTATAAAATACGTTTACTAACAGAAGGTAAATTAGCTGGTCGATAATGGCTAAGAATCAGTCTTTGCAATGCCCGCTATGTCAAGATCAAGTTGAAAAACTGGTCTATCGATTTCACGTTGAGAATGAACAGGAAGTAATAGACCGAATTAAGGCTGATCATCGTGAGTGGGTGGAGGAAGATGGCGTTTGCACACGCTGCCTGGATTATTATCAAATAGAAGGGATACGAGCAAAAAGGATATTGCCCGAAGTGGGTCCATACTTCTCAGTTAAGAGTGTAGACGATTTTATCATATTGCCCACCTCCTTGCGCTTGGATGCAGAACCGCGTTTTACCGGAAAAGGCATAACCATTTGTTTGATCGATAGTGGATTTTATTTGCACGATGACCTAACCAAAACAAGAAACAGAGTAAAGGCAATTATCGATATCACTGAGTTAAGTCGGCCTACGGATTATTTTTTGACGTCTCACCCAGAAAGTTGGCACGGCACCATGACGAGTGTAGTTTGCGCAGGTGATGGGTTTGCTAGCAATGGCCTTTACAAAAGCATTGCGAGCGAAACAGAGTTAGTTTTGATTAAAACCCAAACTACCTATGAGAAAGATCCTTATAACGGAAGGATCACCAATCAATCTATTGCGGCTGCAATGCGGTGGGTATTGGCTCACCACAAAGAATATAACATTAAAATCGTCAGTATTTCTGTTGGGGCAGATTTAACTGAGTCGCGGAGTGAAAATGAAATCAATGAACTCGCTGAAGAGTTAATTAAAAATGGAATCGTGGTGGTGGCCGCGATTGGCAACGATGTGAATGGACAGCTTAAGCCACCAGCCAGTGCCCTCAATGTGATTGCCATTGGTGGGTTTGATGATGGAAATCAATTGCATGCCAGCGGATTGGGATTGTACCATTCTGCCTTTGGCTTTACATCAGAGGGATATGTGAAACCAGAATTGATTGCAAATGCGATCTGGATTGCGGCACCTATCTTACCAGTCACGCCAGAGAAAAAGGAAGCAGAGCAGCTTCACACATTACTCAAATTGTCTGACTACGATCTCGCGAAATATGTCAATCAAAACGCAAAGAAGATTAGTAAAGAAACGGGTCTTTCAATTGGTTCAAAG
>JABFSY010000225.1 GCA_013140395.1 Cyclobacteriaceae bacterium | reverse complement strand
GTTTCATGGAGCTTAACCCCTTCAGCACTTTCACAGGCTGAAAACGGCTCAACACCACTGCAGGGAAAATTCCGGCAAGAATGCCCACCACTATGGCGAACACAAAAAACACTGCGTACACAACATAATTAGCTTCTAAATCCCACCGCAGCATGCGCGCCAGACTCAATTGAAGCATCAGCGGCCTTAAGGCAACCAACATCACCAAAGCCAATCCAAGAGCAAGCATGGCAACCATCACAGATTCTGATAAGAACTGAATAAACACCTGACTGCGCATAGCGCCTGCCACCTTGCGTACACCAATTTCACGCGCGCGCGTCAATGAACGCGCGATGGACAAATTGGTAAAATTAAAACAGGAAGTAAGCAACACCACGCCAGCCAGGCCTATAAAGAAGTACACGAAAATCCAAGGCAAAAAGGGCCCAATCATGTTGTTGAGAAACGGGCCAGGCGTTATGTTCATCAAGTGCTGAAGCTTGTATTTTACCTTTTGTTGTGTGTCGGGGTTTGGAAGTGTGGTAAAATGTTTTTGTTCGATTTTTGTGAGTGCCGCTTGCATGTCTTTTGGCTGCTTTCCTTTTTCAAGCAATACATATACCCAGCCCGCTGTGTAGTTGTACCAATTATCTAATTGTTTGCCCTGCTTACCTTGTGCCTCCAAACTTTTTACCGAGCTAATACTTGCCAATGCTTCAAAAGGAATATGCGATTTGTTTTTCGTCTCTTTTAATATACCTGTCACTTTGTAAGGCCCCTCTTCACCTACTTTAAAAGACTCGCCAATGGGATTCTCTTGCTTGAATAACTTCTTTGCGGCCTTTTTGGTCAGCACTACGGAATAGGGTTCTTCCAATGCTGTGTGTGAGTCACCATATTCCAATTCATATTCGAACACATCTAATATTTCTGCGTCTGCATAGTATCCCGCAATGGGGATGTTCACGTTTTGTTCCATCTCCAGCCACAAATTGCCGAAGCCGCGCATAATGCGCACGGCCTTCTCTACACCTGTATGATTATCTAGAAGTTCTTGCTTTATTGGTAGTGTAGTAGTGGCGTATTCATTTAAGGCTCCGTCCGGCCCCTGAGGAATCGCGTTAAGTCGATAAATGCGATCACGTTTGGTGTTGTACCGATCATACGTCATCTGGTCAGCCACTAACATAATGATGACCATCGATAGCGCCATGGCTACGGCTAAGCCAAAAATATTGATGAAGGAGAAAAAGCGATGCCGTAACAGGCTGCGCATGGCAGTCTTCAGGTAGTTTCTAAACATGGTATGGAATTTATGGAATCCGAAAAAGCGTAATGTGCAGGAGACGACTTGCCATCTCCTTTGTTACTTGTCCGCTGACTGTTTGACCATAAAATAGTAAATCAAAAAACCGATGGATACCGAAACAGCGAACAGGCCATAGGGCAGTGGAGAGTACGAATCAAATGGAATATATTCCATGAGCACCAAAGAAAGTCCGGCAAATAGTGTAATTAATCCCCATTTTAAAGATGAATATTTGTTAGTTACAGCCGAAGCATGTTGCTTAAAAATGGCTTGCGTCTCATCGTTCACAAATCCTTTGTCAATCATTTTCTTTTTTAGAATGTAGTCGGTCATCACCTTTGTAAAGAAATAAATAGATACGCCAAGGCTACCTAAAATCGAAACGGGCATTAATAATTCGTTGGTATTCATATAGAAGTTTTTAAATATTTTCTTGTTGGGGGGTTAGACACGAGACGTTTCAATATTGTTGCACTGTTAATTAAAATAGTTAAGGGCAAGGCATTGGCGCTTCTAATTCCCAGTCGCCAGTTTCTGGTTCGCTTAACACATTAGACTGGAAACCAGGAACCGGCAAACAATAACCAACTTTCCCTGCAACATCTTATCTTCGGGGTGTGTCTAACCCCAAAATGATGGATGATAGGGTCTTGGTATCGCAAGTATTAAGTGGCGACAGGACGGCCTTTAGACAACTCATTAAACAACATGAGCGATTGGTGGCGCACATGGTCGCGCGGCTGATCGATGACAAAGAAGACAGAGAGGAGCTATGTCAAGATGTGTTTTTGAGAGTGTATGAGAAGTTGGGGGAATTCAATTTTCAATCGAAGTTGAGCACGTGGGTAGCCACAATCGCTTACCGACTTGGTGTGAACCATCTGCGGAAGAAGAAAATTAAAATCAGTGACATTCCTGAAGAAGGGAGTTTTACGGCTCACTTTATTTCGGATGAGAACCCCGAGGAAAGTCTAGAAGACAAAGAAATGAATATGCTTGTATTGAAATTAGTGGATCAACTCCCTACTCAATATAAAATAGTGCTTACGCTGTATCATGTAGATCAAATGAATTACCAAGAAATTGAAAACGTGACAGGTATGCCCGAAGGCACTGTAAAAAACTATCTTTTCCGGGCGCGGCATTTATTAAAAGAGAAAGTAAAGAAGTATCTTGGCAAAGAAGAATGGATATAAATCTATGAAATGACCATTAAGAAGCTCTGCCCCCAACGGAATGATAATCTAGGTCATTCCATGTGGCCACTAAAAAATAGTTATTAACACATGAAAACCAAAGACGAAGAACTTCAAAACAAAATTGTAGCTGGTGGCGCTGACGATAGTGCAGATGGTCTTGCTTATAAAAAGGTCTTCCATGCAATTACGGTGGAACCTAGCTTTAATTTGCCCTTCAATTTTGCGGATACATTAATTAGGCAGATCGAAAACAAGGAGGCTAAATCTACTAATTATGACATGCGTTGGCTGGCGGTTGGTATCTTCGTGTTGTTTCTAGGTGCCGTAATCGGTGCCATTCTTAGTGGATTCAAGCCCAACTTTGGGGCTTTTAAATTTTGGGCGAGCTACCCAGGTCTGTTTGCGTTCGGTTTAGTTTTCATTTTATTTCTCCAATGGTTAGACAAAAAATGGGTTAACCCGCGGCTAACCTGACAAAGTTTTTTTGATCGTGTAAGTTCTTAAGCAAGAATTCGTATTTATTAAGCTTCTGATCAGCTATCATTGTATTGCAAACAATGATCGTATGAACAAAAAGACCTTATTTCTAACAATTTTGGTTGGACTAGCCTACCAACTTTCCGCACAAAAAACGGGTGATAGCTGGGCAACCACCAAGGCAAATGGAAGCGGAACTCTGGCTGTACTCTATTACGAACAAGCCGGCCTGATTCAAGAGGTGAATGGAAAACCGGAGGGGCTCTGTGTAGAAATTCTCAAGGACTTTGTTGACTACGTCCAGGCGAAGCATAACAAAAAAATTACTCTTCAATACGTTGGTAAAGAACCAGTGTTTACCAATTTTCTTTCCACGACTCAGAAAAGCACCAATCTCTTAGGTGTAACCAACGTAACGATTACAGACGAACGCAAAAAAATACTGAAGTTTACCCCACCGTTCATCTCTAACCCGATTGTTTTATTAGCTCATAAAGAAGCGCCAGCCGTTGCCAATTTTGCCGGGTTATCTAAAAAGTTGGAGGGCTACACAGCTGAAATCATCGAAGGTAGTACTCATGTAAAATACATCAACAAGATCAAAAAAGAGAACTGGCCTTCATTAACTATCACATACGGCCCGTCTGGTCAGGAAATACTCAAAAAGATTGCAACAAACCCGAAGATATTTACCATTCTCGATTTTACTGAATTTGTAGACGCGAACCGCAAACGACTGCCGATAAAGAAACAAAATTTGGAATTTGGCGATCCCGAGCAACTGGCTTTCATTATGTCGAAGCAAAGTGACTGGGATGAAATCTGGAAACTCTTTATGACGGACGAGTATCGCAAAAGTCCAAAATACAGGAAGAATATCTCTGATAACTTAGGAATGGCTTTTTTGAGTATCCTGAAGTAATCCCAAAGCGCAAAAGGTTAGAAGTCATCTCAAAAATATTTGTTGTCTTGTCAGCCTGAGCCTGTCGAAGGCTATTTGTGGCGGAAATCGAGATTTTCACAATCTCAACCTGACACAAGTTTTATTTTTGTGATGGCTTGTAATGAATATTTTTTTTGGGGGGGGGGTAATTGCACCGATTCCAACACAAACTATTTTATTTTTTGGAGTTTGTCTCCCGTAAAATAGCCTTCCTTAATCAACATCATCAGTTGCGCTGGGGTAGGATTGATCTGGTAGAAGATATCATCTTCTTTTGTATGCACCTCAGTAAAAGAAATTTTCCGTTTCAGTTTTTTCAATATCTCTTTTCGCTTTTTCTCGTCTCGCAAATCAATGGATAAAAACCGAATGGCTCCGGATGGTTCTTGTTGAATTAATCGAAGCACCCACTGGCCCTGGGATTTAAAATTGATAAAATAATAGTTTTGGTAAAATTTAATAACAAGCGTATCACTAATGGTGCCGCGTGTAAGCCAGTCCTTTTCATTCTTGTCCTTAAAGTGGTAGCCCCACGATTCAATGATGAGTGTGTCCGAAAATTGTCCGGTGGTTTCATCTACTGTTTGATAGGTGCCTTGCAATTTCACCGGAACTTCTTTCAAGGAAGCGATCCCTTTCGGCTGCGGCTCGGTGAAGGTTACTTCTTTGCAGGAATACAAAAGCAACGACCAGAATAAAATTAACGGTAAAACGCGCATAGGTCAACTACTTCTTTCTAATGATTTTGATCAACCAAATATGAAGGTAACTATTTTGTCAAAAAATCTATGTCTTTGTAGGCTGGATTTGGGTAACGATAAAAACCCTCGCCTGATTTTTCGCCCAGTTTGCCCTGATCTACATACATTTTCAGCAAGGCCGCAAAGTCCT
>JABFSY010000250.1 GCA_013140395.1 Cyclobacteriaceae bacterium | reverse complement strand
GCAGCACCTCGTGAAGCAGAAAAAATATTCATTCGCTCATCAATGTGCGAATCAACTCGCAGCCCCATACTAATCGCGGTAAAGTCCTTGAATTGCCAGAACCCAACAGCATTGGAGACAGAGACCGCATCGGCCACCAAGGAGCTCTCCTGCAAAACAAGGTATTTCAAGTCTTCAGGCACATTCTCTTCTGCAAAAATCTGGTTGATGATAGGAAAATAACGCTTGGCACGTTCAACCTTCTGATCGAAGTATTTTGGGTTTCGCACGAGCGCATCTACATCCTTTTGAATTTCGCGTCTTGCCTCATCGCGAATAGCGAGAGTCATATCTGCAAAATGCATTTTGTGGGGCACCACAGGAGCTTGTGCGTACGAGGCAGTAACTCCAAAAAAGATGAGTGCAACTGCAAAAAATCTCATTGCCTCAAAGGTAGTAAAAAGAAAGACAGAACAGATTCCAGATTATTAATTTTTGATCTTTTGAATCAGCATCAACCCATCGCGTAATGGCAAAAGCATACAAGAAACACGGCCATCTTTTGCTACTTTTTCGTTGAATGAGGCAATAGCTTGGGTATCCTTATCGAGTTTTTTCTGTATCACTTTTCCGCTCCAAAGCACATTGTCAGCAATGATAAAACCACCTACCTGTACTTTCTCAAATACGAGATCATAGTAAAGGCTATAATTCTCTTTATCTGCATCTATAAAGACCAAGTCGAACTGACTAGATAAAGTGGGTAACAATTGTGAAGCATCTCCAATCAAGTAGTCAACCGCATCACCCAATTGCGCCTCTTCAAAATAGCCCCGAACCCTTGATTCTAGCTCTTCATTATTATCAATCGTCACAATTCTTCCACCTGTCCGAAGACCTTCTGCCAAACAAAGTGCAGAATACCCGGTAAAGGTTCCAATTTCTAGAATAACAGAAGGTTGGATCATCTTACTGATCATTGAAAGGAATCGTCCCTGTAAATGACCAGACACCATGCGGGGCATCAGGATATCTGCCTGTGTATCCCGATAAATCTTTTTTAACAAAACAGATTCTACAGATGTGTGGGCTCGGGCATAGTTATCAATCTCGAGGGGTATAAACTCCATTCGTCTATTTGGGCTCCATGATTAAACAACTCAATTCATCTTCTTGAAACATCTCATTGGCAAGTTGCTGAAGTTGCAACGCAGATATGCCCTTTACACGTTCCTGAAGCTCTTCGAACGTAACAATCTTTTTTAAATCCAACAAGTTACGAGCCATCATCATCATAAAGCTGATGTTGCTCTCTTCAGCCATAGCTAAATGACCCAATATCTGCTCTTTCGAGGAGGCCAATTGCTTTATGCCAAGCGGCACATCGCGTAGTTTTTTCATCTCAACCTTCACCAAGTCAATACTCCTTTTCATTTGAGAAGGCTCCGTTCCGAAAGAGATCATAAAGATACCCGTATCTGTAAAGGGGACAAAATGCGAACCGATAGAATACACAAATCCATACTTTTCGCGCAGTGCAAGGTTTAAACGAGAGTTCATTCCTGAACCACCTAGTATGCTAGTGAGAACATAAAATGCACTTCGCTTTTCGTCAGTCACTTTGTACGCGGGCCGCCCGATGGCACATCTTCCTTGCTTGACCTCACGTTTTAGGACAATGTCTTTTGCTTTGTAGTTTGAAAACTTTTTTCTTCTCTTAACAGAAGCCACAGCCGGTATACGACCCAAGTATTTTTCAGCCAATTGGACGACCTTTTCCATCGAAATATTCCCTACGGATGAGAAGATGATTCGAGAGGTATCTAAGTGCTCTTTTACAAAGGATTTAAAATCGGTCCGCTTAAACTTGCTCACTGTCTTTTTTGTGCCTAGTATATTCATGCCAAGCGAGTGTCCAGAAAAAATGAGAGAGTCAAACTCATCCTGTAAAGAATCTTCTGGGTCATCGTAATACATCGACATCTCTTCCAATATCACATGCCGCTCTTTTTCAATTTGATTGGCAGGAAACACAGAGTCAAAAGTAATATCAGCCAACAACTCAATCGCTCTTTCAAAATACTCATCCCGCAAAGAAGCATAAAACATTATTTTTTCCTTGTCCGTGAAGGCATTCAACTCTCCGCCTAGGGATTCTAACCTATTGAGGATATGAAAGGACTTTCTTTTCTTCGTTCCCTTGAAAGCCATGTGCTCCCAGAAATGGGCAATGCCCTGATTAGCCGGATTTTCGTCTCTGCTTCCAATATCAAGCATGATACCACAATGAACAATCTTCGTAGACGTAACCTGATTGTGTACGACCCTGATCCCGTTGGGTAATGTATGGATTTCGTAGTTTCTCATTTCTGGGCGCAAAGTTAACAATTCAATGTAGCCCCTATGCAATAATTTTCCCATCCCCGAACAGGAATGACCGAATGCGGGCAACACTATTTTGAATCAATTCCATTTTACTTAAAATTAATAGCCGATTTCTGGCATTACTGTTGTTAACGGATAATCATTTGATCGATCTTTGTAGCAGTAACCGGAGATCGAAATTCCTATACCCTAAAATACTATCGACTATGGAAACGCAAAAAGTAAAAACCTGCTTCACCATTACGTTTACTCCCGATCAATACCAGCACGCCAAATTGTATGTTGAGGACATGAGCAAGCATCCTCAACGTGTTTACTGGCTAGGCAAAGAGGGAAAATCCAAAGAAGAATTAGTAATTGAACAGATTGCTCACCGTGTACTTTCAGGATTTTACAACAATGAATCTTTAAAAGCAGGAAAGCAGATTGTTCGGATGGATAGTATGACCTACTAGCTTTAGGGCAATTACCTATTTAAATTCGATCAATGATTTTTTCTATAAGTGACTGCACCACTTTGGTGGGGTCTTTTGAAAACTTATTCTTCATCCGATTGGCAATGATGGCATTTACACTAACCACGTCATGCCCCAGTAATCTACCCATTGCGTAATACGCGGCTGTCTCCATTTCAAAATTCGTGAGCCAAAAATCACCTTTATGGTAGTAGTTTAAGTCTTCCAACAGCTTTGGGTAGCGGATGGGCACGCGCAATTCTCTGCCTTGCGGTGCATAAAAACCAGGACAAGTCACCGTATTGCCTACTTGCATATCAGGAGCTAACTGCTTGCGAAGCGATTCAGAGCCTTGCGCTATATAAGGCATAAACGGAAGGCCAACCTTTTTTTGAATATCATGTGCCAAGCCCGTCTCAAAGTCATCCATTGGCAAATCATAAAAATTCATAAGATTGTCAAAGCCAACGGCATAATCAGACACCAGATGAGAGCCAACTGCAATGTCTTCCTGCAATGCGCCCGAAGTACCGATTCGAACGACTTTTAATTTTTTCTTTTTTGCTTTTGGTTCTCGCGTTTTCAAATCGATATTCACCAGAGCATCCAATTCCGTGAAGAAAATCTCAATGTTATCAGTTCCAATTCCCGTACTGATTACGGTAATTCTCTTTCCCTTGTACTTGGCCACATGCGTGATAAACTCGCGCTTATTCATTTCAAACTCGACTTCATCAAAGAGCTCGCTTACCATGTAGACGCGGCTTGGGTCTCCTACGGCTATAATGGTATCAGAGATATGTTTTGGCAAGAGATTCAGATGGTAGACACTCCCGTCCTTATTTAAAATCAAGTCTGTCTCTGAATATTTGGCCATATAGATGTGAGTTTGTTATCGAGCGACTTTTTGTGCGGGATTTCCGAATACGGTTTCCCCCGCCTTTACTGTTGCAATTACGACAGATCCAGCACCTATTCGTGCGCCTTTTCCAATTGTCACTCCGGAGACGATCGTTACCCCAGAGCCAATAAAAACCTCATCTTCGATCTGTACTCCTGAATTGATGTTTGTGCCAGAACCGACTTGCACCAAGTCACCTAAAATAGCTTCTACTCCAATAGAAACATTTGAGTGAATCAAACAATAGCTTCCAATTTTCGCGGCTGGAGCCAGGTATGCTCCAAAATCAATAAAATTACCATGCCCAATGTCTGCTTTTGGGGAAACAAATGACTTGGGGTGTACAGCATTCACGGGTTGTACATGACGAACGTCTTTCAACACAGTCACAATATTTTTTCTAAGCTTATTGTCATCAATGGCAATAAATGCCTCACACTTTTTACCAATCAACTTCAAAAAGCCATCGTCATCGGTATCACCTAATACCACTACTTCATCAATAATTGATTTATGTAGTTTCTTATCGTCATCTAAAAAACCATATACAACTACGTCATTGTTTTCAAAAATGTCTTTTGCCGCACGGCCGAGCGCATTTGCCCCAAAAATAATTACAGGATTCTCCATTGAACAAAGGTACTGATTGGTCGAACTATTTCACAAAAAAAGAAATCCGTTTGGTCAAATAGTAAAGCAACGGATTGCGGTACGAGAAAACAAAAATCAAGAAGGGCAAAAATCCAACCCTATACCGAGAAAGGGTACCAAAATTTGGTGTAGAAAGCGCTAGAAAAACACAGAGTGTAGCAGCAAAAATGACAACCGGGAAAGTAAAGGAGGAGATTGTCTTGCGACCATACAGCAAAAAAGAAAAAGCCAATACACAGCTAAACAGATTCTCCAGTGAGGACACCAACGATGGAAGGTTGGTTGCCTCGAATGGTAGTGGCCTGAAAGTCCCGGAAAAAAATGCCCATGGAGAATTGATAGCCATACTGGACCATGTGGGCTGTAGGTTGTAAAAATGAATGAAATCCTCGTGAGGCGACTGTGAAACAAATTGATCGTGATTTGATGCTATTACAG
>JABFSY010000339.1 GCA_013140395.1 Cyclobacteriaceae bacterium | reverse complement strand
CTCTCCATCAGTTCATTGATGAATTTATCTACGTCCATGCCAAGTCTGTTGCTCAATTCGGATTTACCTTTGTTAGACATCCGATTGAGAATGATCCGCGCCATTGTTAGATGCTGTTGCGCTTCATTGATTTTTTCATCTCCTGTTATTTGTGATTGAGAACTTGTCTCAACCTATATTCAGGATTATAAACCCGACGTAGGGTTACTGTCAAGGGCTGGAATTTACCTCGTACGCCAAACAGTATTCAAGACGCGCCATACCAATGCTGAAACAATAACAGAGAATGAAATTATAAAGACCGGGGCAACCAAAAACAACCAGCTACTACCCTGGAATATTAGAAGCCATACTGACTCTGAAATGACATACAACAAAACTATGAATAGCTTTATGTATTTTGGTGACTTCAAAAAACTTCTTAACATATCTATTTCCTCAATCTACTTGTTGTAGCCGGTTTCTTGCATTTTATGCACGCGTAGTTTAGATAGTTATCGCCTGGCAATGGACGCCAATCATGTTTTTCGCCTGCTAGACAAACGTCCGGAGACTGCGGTACAAGGCATTCGCCACAATATGGACAAAATACATAGTCCATCAACAGTATGTAATATTCATGACGGCCTTCATTGCACGATTCGGAGGTCTGCCATTCCCCACTATTTTCTGAACATCCAATATGCTGTTGTCCACTTATAACAAAGCCAGACATCACTTTTTCGCCGCAGCCTGTGCACGTAAATTCTCTTATTTTCATTTTCCGACCTTGCGCCGACCCTCGCGTGAATTTTTAGACCGGGTAATTATCGCGAAAAGTTTGTTCTTTTCATCTGGATTTTTTACTAAATACAGAATGAAATTTGCGGGCAATCCAATTACGCAGAACCAGAACAGTGACTTTAGAAGATGTACTAAGAAATCCATTTTTCACCTCAATTCACTAGCTTGTTTAGTTTGGTCGGCACGAACATTGACTCCACACTCAGGACAGAAATTGTAAAACTTCATCCAGTCACTATGGAGTTCGTGGCAGTCGTCAGGAGTCGGCGGTGTATTACGTAGAATATCCATCGACTTATAGCCGATTCCTTTTTTGCCTGTTTCGGATTCTTTCCACATGAGAGTCCCATCTTTGCCAATGTAAGGGATATATCCTTTTGCGACCTTACTTTTATAATCAGTAACCATCATTACGCCACCAGCAATAAAACCGATCAGTAGACTAACTAGTGCTATAAACATAACTCTCCTTTATTTGTTGTTTCGGATATAGAACTTTGCAGACTTGCCTGAGTGATCAACCCTGCACCAGTCGTTTTCGAAGGTACAGAGTGCTTTTAGTAAATTACCTCTAAAACTGGGTCCATTGGCATAATGCATGCTACCAAGCATTTGGTAAAGAAACTTTATGGTGCATCCTGGATTTTCATCGATCACCCTGCGTACCTCAAGAATTGTCTGTTTGTACGGTGTAAGATGATGGCCACTTTTTGAGCCGGCTGAAGCGAATGTCTTGTGAAGTTCAGTGAGCTGCTGCTTATAGTCATTGACTGCCTTTTTGTTTTTAGTAAACACTGGAGGTCTCACAATCTCTTCTATTCGACCTCCAGACGAGATCTCGATTACGCCGACCAAATAATAAAATCTGGCAACTCTATAATCGCGTTTGTCAGAAAAGGTCTTTGGTACGGCTACGGACCTGAAGTGTACTGGCCACGAAGAGGCCTGATCGAGCACCTTGAAAGAGTAACTAGTTTTTGTCTCGATGATCCAAACAATGCCGTTGCGAACCGCGACAATATCAGCGACTCCGCCGCGCTGGCGGAACTGTACTTCCTGATACACATCCCAATTCTGATCCTGAAGCCAGGCTACCAATGGCGCCGCTAGCTCAGACTCAGACATCTTGGCTTTGATCACTTTTCCTGCTCCTTTTATCTTCGATAGTTACAATTTCACCAAAAGCCATTGCGAAGAAAAGCACGGCAAGCATTCCAAAACCAAACATTGAAAACAAAAGATCGAGATTCAGCGCTGGTAGAGAAGGCACTAAAAATATTTTGTCAAAGTCGCTTTTGAAGTGGGAATAAAATCCCAATCCAACAAAGAGAAAGAACGCTCGCCTTATTGAGAAGTACGGACATTTGCTAAGTTTCATATAAATTCTCCTGTCTCTTTTTTACCAGGCACTCCCCCGTTTAGTATCGCGAAGAGTGCCTGGCAGATATAGTTTGCGTTACTGGCGCGGCGGGTTATCAATGCCGCATGTGCCGCAATGGACTGGGTTTGCTGCATGGCCACAATGGACTGGGTTTGCTGCATGGCCACAATTCGCGCAGAAGTAAGTCGAGTCCGTTGAACGTTGGCGTTTGAAATCCTCGCCTATTTCAATGTCGCGGGATTCCGGCTCTGGATCTATTGGTCTAATTGCTTCGATTGAAACATAACTAGACCGACCTTTGATCCTCACAACGATATCGCCGGAAGGTGTTCGCCATGCGGTTGAGCTGGTTTCAACTTCAAAATGCTCGGGTTGATTGATGACTGGGTGGTAATTTACCCTTGATCCTATTGGATACCTTTTGTTGAACTCTTGTTCTGTCATTTTATTTATTCTCCTTGTTTTTCTGAAAGAGGCTTTCTGCGTGCGACTAAAAGATTTCCGCGCCAGGAGCCTTTCATATTGTTCTGTTTCATCCACATTAAAGCTACTTCGATGCTCATTGTTACGATGACTCCCGGCTTCATGACTGGGATTTTTTCGGCACGTCTTTTCGCTTCTTCGGGATCCATTAGCATGAGGTGCCTTTTCGTTTCATCAATTGGTTCAGTCTTTGCCATTTATCCTCTTATGAACGGATTGTTTGGATACCATTTACCAAACTTGTCTTTTATATATGCCCTCCCCGTGCGTATGGCACGCATTATGAAAAGTGAATAGGTTGTGAAGCCGCATAAGAAGCCGAGCAGAAAGGCGACGATGAAGATTATTAAGGCTGCTACCATTTGCTCAACTCTCTAAATCATCCGGGTGAATTTTGAAGACGGCTGCTGCGGCAATCTTTAATCCGCTGCGGACCTGTGTCAACGTGTCTTCTAAATACTTTATCCGGGCCTGCGCTTCAGTCTCACCCTGCCTCGTCATTTTCTTAGCGGTTTCGTATGTTTCGTCCGATACATAGCTGAGCTCGCCAAAACCTGAAAGGCTGTATCCGATCAACTGCGCAAATTGCTCCCTATCCTCTGCAGAGAAATCCATCCCAGCCAACATATTTAGATTAATTTCGCCAGTATTGAGCAGGAAGCATACTATTTCGTTTTGCTTAAATCTAAGCGTATTATTTTCGTCTAAATAGGTCGGCTGTATTGGGTGTTTGATTAAATCGCTCATGATTTACCTCGTTTATGTTTTCCAAAGCCTTTTGGTCTGGCGCTGGATTGATTGTGCTTTACGACTCTCGCTTGAGTCTGTTTATCATCGGCTGCTGCGGTACTGTTATGGAACCTGACAGCTGCGAGGAGCTTATATTCGTCAAATGGCATATTGCCGCGGTTATTGTTGCAGGCAAAGCAGGCTATTACAAATGGCGAAGACTCTCCGCGCTTTTTATATCCTTGACGAACCGGATGATTTACAGGATAGATGTGGTCTACAGTGACGGCATTGGCTGGTATTGGAACGCCGTCTACATGGGTATGGAATTCGATTTGCCGACCGCACCAATAGCATTTCTTATTTTGCTCCATCCACATTCTTTGTTTAAACACCATGGTTCTGCGTGCCATTTTATTTAGTCACCTTCTTCCTGCGCTTGCCTCGATATTTGAATTTTGTAGAAAGATCAATGCCTTTTGTACGACAGTACCAATTGCGCACACTACCAGCCTGCTTATCTTTCAGCTTCATCGAGCGTGCCACTTCGGTAAAGTTCATTCCTTTTTCGTCGATGGCTTTTACGATCCATGCAATGGCACTATCTGTAAATATTCGTGAATGACCAGGCACGCCTTTTCGGTGATAAAACTTTAGGCTTGGCTTTGTTGCCTCTGACTTCTTCACAAACCAGTATTTCCATGCCTGGTTTGGATGACGTCCTCCCAGGGACCATTTTGGTTGGACGGCCCTTATGCGTCCGTCGGCGATCAGGCGTGTAACGTCTTTGGTATTTACCCGATGATACTTGGCAACTTTCGGCGTAGACCACCATTCATCACCCCAGAGCTTTGCACGAATGTTGATCAAGTGGGCCAGCTCGGAGTCCCCTACCTTTGATGGGTCGAAATAGATCCAGTTGTTTGTTTGCAGAGCCCATTTATAAAAGTCTTTTTCCTTGATCAAGCGTATCTTTCGTCCGCCGGCCATGAGGCGGCCTTTTATAAAACCAACATCTACCCAATGGGCAATCTTGTGCGCATCCACTTGCAGTATTTTTGCAATGTCATGCGCAGTAAGGATACCGGGCGCCTTCGATGGTCCTTTCAAGTGGAGATCGCGGGACCAGTGGACATGCACGCCGACCGCTGTACGGCCAAGCTTTTTTCCAATTTCTTCATCGGTCAAATAGCCAAGATTATCTTTTATAAACTGATCTTCTGCTGGAGTCCATTTTGGTTGCTTAATCCGCTTTGAAACAGCCTTCAAATTTGCGTTATGCATCTTGCCTGCGTTGGAGATCAAGCGCGCGATCATTAAAGACGATGTGCCGCTACGCATTTGATGCCTCTCTAATCATGTTGCGCACAAAGGCGACCAGTCCACAATCTGAGCAAGTAGCATCGCCGGCGATCTCTGCCAAAGGGCAGGCAACGCATGTCT
>JABFSY010000365.1 GCA_013140395.1 Cyclobacteriaceae bacterium | reverse complement strand
CCAGATCAAATCCAAAACTACCATCCTTTGCCTCCATACGAAAAGAGAATTTCCCTCCCTTTGTCAGATCATTTGTAGCGCGGGGTGCCCACCAATCAGTTGTGGCAAAGTTCCAGTGCGTGATATGTATGGGCTTTGTCCAGTATGTCCAAACCTTTTCGATTGGCGCTTTTATTAAGGTGGCCACAGTAATTGCTTTTTTCATCCTTTTTTCTTTAATAATTGTTTATGCTCATTTTCTTTCAATCGAAATCTCACGATCTTTTTGATCAGCATAAGTGGCAAAGGCTTATCGATTGGGAAGCGCACCGTTCCCTTCGATCCCTCATAAACCGAAAGCTCCTTTTTGAAGGCACTGATGCCGCTACCGGTTGGGTAAAACCCAATGTGATTTTGATAGGCGCCAAAATACACGAGCACACCATAAAACTTGTAGGCGGGCATCCCGTAACTGATTGCTTCATCTGCTTTGGGCGCAGCTCTTTTAATCACTTGCCGGAGTTCGTTTAGTTTCTCCCAAATTTCCACGGATTGCTCTGCGATATAGTCATCCACGCTTGTTATATTATTCTTTTTCATTTTGCGTCTGTATCCTGGATAACAAATGTAATATTTTCTGCCCGCGGAGAAGTGTGTACTTGGATTTGGATCTGATTTTAATCAATTTGGTCTTGCTTCATTTGCAAACACAAACAACATAGGGGGTTTTCTTCGACATGAATTCAAATAATCAACTTATGAAAATTGCCATTATTGGAACCGGAAATGTAGGAAGTGCATTAGCAAAAGGATTTGCTAAAGCGGGACATCAGGTATTGTTGGGCGTGCGAAACAAAAATGATTTTAAGGGAAGTGATTTAGCGAACGAGAAAAATATAAGCGTGCAAACCATTTCGGAGGCGGCCTCTTTTTCCGATGTGGTGTTGATAGCCGCAGTGCCGCAAGCCGCAAAGGAGATTGCCGCTCAGTTGGGTGATATGAGTAATAAAGTAATCATTGACGCGATGAATTCCGTTCGTGTAAAGCCCGAACCCTTCAGTAATACCACTGAGGCGCTGATGAATCTCACTAATTGCAAAGACATCGTAAAGTGCTTTAACACAACCGGTGCAGAGAACATGAGCAACCCCATCTATCATGGAAGGGGCATTGATCTGTTTTATGCAGGCGACAGCGAAAAAGCAAAGAAAGTAGCCGAACAACTCGCCAAAGATGTTGGCTTTGAGAACGTGTACAACTTCGGGGGAAGCGATAAATTCAATTTGCTTGAACAGTTTGCGATAAGCTGGATCAATTTAGCCATGATGCAAGGATACGGAAGGGGGATTGCCGTTAAAATACTCAAGAGATGATTTGCAAAAAATTCACTGTTTGAATTCTCTTCCAAATACCATACGTTGCAAGGCCAAGTCTTACGGTGTAGGACTTCATGAATTTTTATGAAATTGATCCCTTGCCTTTTGATTTCTTGCCTTTACCTGAATTCTCCCTCGTTTGCGCAAATGTTTGGAGGAAGCAGTTATCTATCCGACCATAATGGCAGTGTCTTGAAACCTAATAAAAACAATGACGGTGTACAAGGTAATCCGTACCTAACAGAAGACTGGTGCAAAGGCCAAATAGAAAATCGCTCTGGCATTAAGCTAGACGTGGAAAAACTCCGATTCAATATTGTGCAAAACAGGGTGGAGTATGAGTTTAACAAACAAGTGTATGAATTGTCCATTCCGTGTATACGATTTATCATACAGCTTCCATCTGAAGACGGCCGGGTGGGTCCTCATTTGTTTCAATCTGGCTTTCCAGCTGTTGACGAACAAAATGGGATGACCTTTTATGAAGTCGTTTACAATGGTAAGTGTAAGCTATTAAAACTCCATAAAGTAATTCTGAGTGAGTATGCAGAACCGCTGTCTGTGAATCGAATCAAACGAATGAGGAAGATATCCGTTTGGTATGTATTCAACCCAGCAAAAAATAAAGTCATTAAGTTTAACAAGCGCACAGAAGAGTTGGAATCCATTTTTGACGATAGAAAAGTTGAAATCAGTGAATTCATCAAAAGTCAAAAAATTCGAAAAAAACCTACGGACACCGAACTGGAAAAAATTTGTGGGTTTTACGATAGTATAATTGAGTTGTAGGGTGCTGATATAGTCACCTGCAATGATCACTTCCGTCTACGGTTTGCCAAATAAATCCCAACTCATTCGTGCGATCAGAAGCGTTAACACAAAAAGGAAAACATACCTGATAAATCGGTTTCCCTTTAGAATAGCGGCCTTGCTTCCGATGTAACCACCTAACATATTGCACACCATCATGGGCACTGCTATTTTATAAACGATTGAACCAGAAATAAAGAAGCCGATTAGCGAAGCAAAGTCGGCCATGGCGTTTACTATTTTTGCGCTGGCAGAACCTTGGAGAAACCCAACCTGCAAAATGGTGACGAAAGCGAACACAAGTAATGTGCCCGTGCCCGGCCCAATGAACCCATTATAAAAGCCCAGCGCTGCACCAATAAAAGCGCTCATCACCCAAAGTCTTTTACCATTATAGCTTGGCGCATGCTCGATGCCTAAATCTTTTTTGACAAATGTATAGATGGCCAACACGACAATAATGCAAAGTAGCATGGGTTTGAAAACAGCAGAACTCACCAGACCCATTGCAAAAGTGCCTCCAAACGAACTTAAGCCAGCACTAATGCCTGCGATGAGTACAAAGGTTGTATCGATACCGACATGGCGAATGTATTGAATGGCTGCAACCGTAGTACCCGCGATCGATGCAAATCGATTGGTGGCGATCACCTGCACATGCGAAAACTCGGGAAAGAGAATAAATAGCAAGGGCACCTGCACCAGCCCTCCCCCGCCCACTACGGCATCGATAAATCCGGCAAACGCGGCACCCAGGCAAATGAGAAGGCAAATCCAGTAGTCCATCTAAGGCGATAAAGCTAAAGGAGATAAGGTAAACCGCCAAAATACGTTAAAAATGAAGTTTCCATATCAATTTGATTTTTTTAATTGTATATACAACTGTTGTATAAACTTTCTTTATACATTTACGGTTGTAACCATAAATCAATGGGAATATGAATAGGGCACAGTTTTTAAAAGCAGGGTTGTCAAGCGCAGCAGCAGTAGCCACTACCGCAGTTGCCGGACCAGTGCTTTCGAAAGAAGAAGCTTTTGAAAAGCCTATTGGTTTTAATCATTTACCAACAGAAAACACGATAACTATGAACACTGTACTGCACAAGGCGGCCACACGTGGCCATGCCAACCACGGTTGGTTAGATACCAATCACACGTTTAGCTTCGCTCATTACTATGACCCCACCCGTACGCATTTTGGAAAGTTGCGCGTATTGAACGATGACTTTGTCGATGGCGGAATGGGCTTTGGCACCCATCCACATGATAACATGGAGATTATTTCAATTCCGCTGGCTGGTGATTTGGAACACAAGGACAGCATGGGCAATATCGCTGTGATCAAACAAAACGATGTGCAGATCATGAGTGCCGGCACCGGGATCTATCACAGTGAGTACAACAAGAACAAAGATTCAAAAGTTAACTTCTTGCAGATTTGGGTTTTCCCAAAACAGCGAGACATCACACCACGATATGATCAAATTACTTTCAAGCCAGAAGACCGCGTAAACAAGCTGCAACAAATTGTCAGCCCTTCAAAAACCGATGAAGGCGTTTGGATCAATCAAGATGCGTGGTTTCACTTAGGCAATTTGAAAAAAGGTTTCTCGACAGAATATATCATCAAGCAAAAAGGCAACGGTGTATATGCTTTTGTACTCGAAGGGGAAATAACCGTCAATGGTCAAAAATTGAATAAGCGCGATGGTTACGGAGTGTGGGACATCGAAAGATTTTCGATATCTGCTGATAGCGATGCGGAAGTGTTGTTGATGGAAGTACCAATGTAGTTAAAGGTCGATAGTCGATGGACCATCGTAACTGTCGACTATTGACCATCGACTTTAACTTACAAAATATGATAAACATCCTCGTCATAGGTCGTCACCCTCAAATCATGGAAACCGTTTTGCGCTTGATTAATGGTCAGCCGAGGTGGACAGCCGAGGGCGCGTTGACAGATGAAGACGCGTTGGTCAAGTTCAATGCTGCTGACTTCAATCTGGTATTGATCGGTGGCGGAGTGGCAGAATCTTCGGAAGGGCGGCTAAGAAAGGAATTTGTAAAGAGAAATCCGCAGGTAAAAATGATACGACACTTTGGAGGCGGAAGTGGATTGTTGTTTAATGAAATTGAAGAAGCAATAGCACAATAGTTGGTCTTTGATGGTTAGTCGTTGTCCAACAACCATTAACGAACAACCAACAACGAGTTAATTATGAAAAACAGATCGGTATCCAGACTACTCTACGCCCATCAAGTCGATATGGGTGGCATGCCTATTCGTCAACCGTTGCCAACACAACAGGTAGAACAAATAGACCCTTTTTTACTATTGCATCATGCGAACATAAAAGCGCCAACTCATATTGAGCCCGATCATGCTGGTATTGGCCCACATCCCCATCGCGGATTCTCACCCGTCACTTTTATCTTTCAAGGGGGTGTGCATCATCGCGATAGCAGAGGAAATGACAGTGTTATTTATGCAGGTGGCGCGCAATGGATGAACGCAGGAATGGGAATTATACACAGTGAACGACCGCCTCACGATATTCATGAAATTGGTGGGCGTCAGGAAATTATTCAGTTGTGGATCAATACACCGGCAAAAAATAAAATGTATCAACCGATGTATTGTTCTTTAAGTGCTGAGGATG
>JABFSY010000470.1 GCA_013140395.1 Cyclobacteriaceae bacterium | reverse complement strand
GTACAAAAGCTAATTAGGTCTTCGAAGGTTGCCACATTTTTTGCGTGGCCGGATTCAATAGTTGATGACATATGTGTTTGGTTTTTGGTCGTAGTAAATCGAAAAATTCAGATGTAACTTGGAAACCTAACTTAGCTATGCCCTGGACTTTGCTCGTTTTCAATTACGGTTTGCTACAAAGACTTAAGAGGTTCTATCTTTTTCTTGCTTTTCTATTTGTTGGCATTAACCATTCATACGGTTATGACTCATTGAAAATGGCATTAAGCCTTCATCAGGCAGCACAATATCAAAAGGCACTTCCCATTTTTATTGACCTGTCGGAAAAATTTAGAGTCAAAAGAAATATCTCCGATTACGCACTCTGCCAACTTAAAATTGCCGACATCATCAGAAACTATGGAGGTGTCAATACGGCAATAGAACTTTTGACTACCAATGAAAAAGTAATGGAAGTAGGTTTGGAAAGACCGACTTTAACACTTGCTTACAATTACATCGCTAAAGCAGAGGCGCTATACACCGCGCTGCGATTGACAGAATTTAAAGAGGCCATTCTAAGATCAATCTCCATTAAAAAACAGATGCTCTTGCCTGAAAAATATTTAGCCGAGGATTACTTGCATTTAGCGCGGTACTATAAGGAATTACCCAATCAGAATGATAGTTGTTACTATTGGCTGTTAAAATCATTGAGGCTCGCCAAATCGGATAAATCTTTTTCAATCTATATCCTACCGAGAATTTATAATCTATTGGGTTATTATTATCACCCTGCCTCAAACGCCTACTTTAATAACAAACGAGATTCTTTGATGAGGCACTATGCCCTATCAAGAAGATATTATGACTCGGCCATGACTGTCTTTAAAAAACAACCCTTGCCAGATCAACTCATGGAAGGAAAAATCTACCACAATCTTGGCAATTCATACTCAAATGAGGCGGGTGTAGATAATAAAATAGAGTTAATTCACTATGCAATTAGTTATTACAGAAGGAGTCTGAATGCCATAGAAAAGCTCGGCTCACCATCTGATCTTACTCAAAAAGATTGGGTAATTGGACGAGCATACGAAAGATTAAAGTTGTATGACTCTGCAATACTTCAATTTCAAAAAGGTATCTCACGGCTAATTCCTGAATTTGAAAAGCAAGATTTTAGACTACCACCACCATTACAACCTACCCTTAACGATGCGCGTCTCATTTCGCTTGTAACCAACAAGGCCAATAATTTTTATAACAAATACAAAGCGCACAAAGATGTGAGCGATTTATTATCAGCCTTTCTGCACTATGAATTTCTTCTAAAATTCAATCATTATTTACTCTCGCAATCTCAACATGAGCAGGAAACAACTCATTGGAATTATTTGTATGGATCAAATGCCTATCAGCGGTTGGTTATTTCAGCTTATGAACTATTAGATAAAAATGAAGACATGAGTTATTTAATCAAATCGTATGGATTATTAACTTCTGGAAAATATGCATGGCTAAATAGAAATGATATTGAACCTGTGCTTGGCAATTCAATTAGTTCATCTGTTTTAAAGGAAGAGATAAAACTTGTTAAGCTGAATATCATAAAGAGCATACCTGATTTAACCGAGGCTAAAATAAATTCTATTCTTCCGGTTATACCAATGAATGTCACGGCTCCAAGTTTAGCGCAAATCCATTTAGCGGATCAAATTTTGGATACTCTTTCTGTTAAGGGCTTGCAGCGTGAACTGCGGAAGGAAAATGAAGTACTGATAGATTTTTATGTTTGGAATCAAGATTTATATTCCATCATCATTTCGGGTAGAGACTTCAAAGTCATGAAGCAGAGGATTCCTAAAAATTTCGGTTCAACTATTTGGGAGCAGAAACGAAACCTATTAACCAGCACACCTAATGAATACGCCCGAATTTCTAACACGATTTATTTGGAAACTCTTGATTCGGTCTTGCGTGTTGTGCCCAAAGAATCCAGTGGTTTGATTATTTGTCCTGATGCAAGTTTGCAGGGCATTCCGTGGGATGCGTTAGTGACTGACACTGTAAATGCAAAATCCTTTAAAGGATTGAATTACCTACTTAATCGGTTTGCAATCCGTACCGTATTAAGTCCACGTCATTTGATAGCAAAAAATCGAAAGGCGGGTGCTTTCCTTGGAGTTGCCCCGGATTTTAGCAATTCAAAAAAGTTTTCCAGCATACCTTTCTCTACGGCCCTGGTAAAAACAAAAGCAAGTGAGTATGGTGGTAAATTTTCGAACGTATTGCCAGTAGATACTTTGAATGTAAACGTATTTCATATTGCTTCGCATGTAGTAAACGATTCATTGCGACCCTACCGCTCTGCGCTTTATTTTAATGATACCGACAGCGTAACGATTTCTGAGCTTTCAACTTCAATGATACATCCAACCCTTGCCATTTTAAACGGATGCCAGACCGGAAACGGAACGTATTATCAGTCAGAGGGGACGATCAGTTTTGCGCGTGCCTTTTATCGGATGGGTGCGGAGAGTGTTTTAATGACGCTATGGAGTGTTGACGATAAAACAACGGCTGATTTACTTGACTCTTTTTACAAGGAGATGGAAGATGAAAGCCCGTTGGATATTTCCTTACGTGAGGCGAAAGTCGATTTCATAAGAAATGCTCCAACAGATGAATTAGCAAATCCATACTACTGGGCAGGACTTCAATTGAGTGGAAAGGCAGATCCAATACATGAAACAGATCACTCGTGGATAATTCTTACAGGTATTAGTTGTATTGCCATTTTCTTTTTTGCAACATATTCTTTAAAAAGAAAGAAGTCCAAACGTTTAGTTGAGCGAGTTTAGGCTTTTTTGTCTCATGTTTTAATGGCCTATTTATGGACGGCCTCCCTAAGACAATAAAACTAAAATTGCTATCTTTGAAGTATTAACACTATAAAATGGTACGAACACTCATCACGCCAGAAGACCGGAATATTTTAATCCGTGTGCCTGAAGATTATATCGGTAAACAGGTAGAGGTTATTGCCTTTACGCTGGAAGAAAATAGCAACGTGACACAGGTTAAAAAGCAAGTTTCTTTTTCCGCCTTGAAACTAAATACTATTGGCTACAAGTTTAACCGTGAAGAGGCCAATGAGCGATAGTATTTTTCTGGATACTAATATTCTGGTTTACGCTTACTCTGACACAGAACTTCAAAAACAAACCATAGCAAGGAAACTGGTTTCGGAAAATATTTCTTTTATCAGCACTCAGGTATTGCAGGAACTTTCAAATACCCTTTCCCGAAAATTTAAGAAGTCGTGGCTTGAAATAACGGAGGCTGTTAAAGAGGTTTCTCTAAGCAATCTCGTTCACGCTAACAATGAAGCTACTATTCAACAAGCTATAAAAATTGCAGAGCAATATAAGTTTTCATTTTACGACAGTTTAATTATCGCTTCTGCACTTGAATGCAAGTGCGCAAAATTGTATTCAGAAGATATGAGCCACGGCCAATTGATAGAGAAGCAAATAACTATTATCAATCCATTCGCTTCATTGTAAACATTTGCATTTAATTAAGCGACTCTAAAACTTTCTGTGCTTGCTCGTTTAATGAATTACTCTGTTCACTCTTAATTCTTTGCAATAATTCTATTGCCCCTTTCTTGTCGCCAATTGACCAGTAGGCAATTGCTAATCGGTATTCTGTTTTTGCGAAGAACGTGCTAGCTGATTCAATCTGACTCCATTTTTGGATCGCTGTCTCTGTTTCCGTTGTTCGGAAATTGCATAGTCCCGCGAAATAGAGAAGGGTATCGTTCTTGGGATTGTTGGACAATAGCTTTTCAAACGCCTGGCCGGATGCTTCATAATCACCTGCCTTAAAAATGTTCATGGCATTATTCCGTTCGATAGTATTGTTTGCCCCCATCGCGTTTGGTAAGCCGGGCTCAACAATATCAAAGTCATACGGGTTTGGCTTTTGAATGGAGAAATAAAAGATTGATCCGGATATAATCAGAATGGCAAAGACTGCTGCCACCTTCCAACTGAATTGAAAGCGTTTCTTAGTTTCTAACGAACGGTCAAAGTCCGCTAATTTGAATTTTAATTCCTCAGAGTATGATTGACTTATTCCTGCAATGATAAGGTTTCGCAGAGCCAATTTCTTTTGAAGTTCATTATTGGTTTGCAGTGCTTTGGAAAAATTGGCGAGTTGCTCTCCATCTAACTCGCCTTTCAGGTATTTATCAATGATTTCAGATTCTTCCATTCCATTTCAGTTTAATACGTCTTTCAACTTGCTCATGTTAATTCTCTCTTCCAGCGTTTTGAGGCACTCATATTTTTTCTTTTTGGCTACATCAGCATTTTTATAACCTACCCGTGAGGCGATGGACTCCATGTCAAAACCCTTTTCGTAATACATTTCGAGAATTTCTTTACATGGCGACCCCATTGCCCGATAAAGCCGCTTTACCAGATTGACCAAATGCTCCTGTTCGTAGTGTTCATTTATTCCGTTGTCATGGCCTTCCGAAAAATTCTCATACGCTTTTGCCTCAATCCCTTTTCGTTTTAGTGCATTCAGGATAATGTTCTTACCAATACTAAAGAGATAGGTCTTTATAGTTGATTCCAATGAATCTACTCTGCCTGCCTTTACATTTTTATAAAGCCCAACTATTGATTCCTGAAATACGTCCCTTGCTTCCTCAATGGATACCTGATGGTTACGGATCGCCCAACTCACAAACTCATCGCGATAGGTTTCATAGAGCTGAAACAGGATTTTCTCGCTGCCAGCTTTAATGGCTTCAATAATTGCAGAAGTTTCAAGAT
>JABFSY010000212.1 GCA_013140395.1 Cyclobacteriaceae bacterium | reverse complement strand
TAACCATTCCTGCATGAGGAGACTTTTACCCATCTTATTTTTTGTTTTTTGTGCAGGTATTGCTCGATCGCAAGATATTCCATTGTTTAGCCAAAAGCTGACTAACTCTTTCATGTATAACCCGTCCCTGGCGGGAAACACCTTCGGATCAATCACGGCCTCTTATAGAAGTAATTATTCAGGCGTGGCAGATGCACCTAGGAATTATTTTATTAGCGCTCATACTCCGTTCGCCAATCACCGATTTGGTTTTGGCGCAAACGTCTCCCAGGATGAAGTAGCCGTTCTAAAAAACACTTATTATTCTGCGGCCTTCGCTTATCACCTGGCCTTTAATAAGTTTAGTAAGCTCTCGATGGGTGTTGGGGCAGAATTCAATCAACTTCGATTTAGCTACAACCCTGGTACGGATGCGTACATCACCACAGATCCCTTTTTTATTCGGAACTCAGATGGTCTATCGAAACCTGATTTTTCATTTGGACTTTCCTATCAGAATCGGTTTTTTAAAATGGGTGTTGCTGCCAATCGATTGGCTACCGCGTGGCTGGAACCAATCGACAAACGACAGCTTTCGAATTACTACACTGGATTCGTTCAAGGAACCTTACCCATTCGGAATGGCGAAGACTTGCTGGAGCCTTATTTTGCATTTCGCAAATTTTCAGAAACGAACGATACTTATGATGTTGGCTTGTACTACACCTATAACAACAAAATCACGGCAGGGGCTGCAACCCGCGCGGGGAGTGTCGTAAACTTCACCTTGGCCTATCGTCTTAGTAAGTATTTGTTAGTCGGCTATTCCAATGAAATCATTACAAGCCCAGTGGGAGGATATACCGGCACCTCTAACGAGTTTACTCTTCGCTACGATTTTAATGATCAAAATTACCAGAAGAAATTCCGTCAAGACTACAAGCAATCACTTTCTTACCGCAGAAAGGCATTGACAACTGCCTCCATCCGCAGAACACCTGGCGGGCATACTCCCAAACAATTGGCAAAAGCACAAAAACGTGTGGCTGCTTTCTCGCCCAATTCACGTTACCAAAACACCAAAAAACTTTCCATGGGCAAAAAGGTTTCTTCCCGAAAACCAACCTATGCCAGAAAGAGAAAACCTAGTTACAATAAGAGCAGAAAGAACAGAGCTAAAGCGCCTTACAAACGCAGGAGATAAATCTGAGAATTGTCGCTACTTCGGTTTGTAAGTCAAAAGCTCATCGTCAAAAACAAGTTCGTTTTTATAGATTATGGCTTCCATGAGTGGAGCTTTGACCCCCTCTGTAAAAGTTTTTCGTGAGTAAAACACTCTGGCTTCATCCCACCAACCGCCCTCTAAAAAAAGTTGCAGCGTCTGCGCGCCTCCTTCAACGATTACCGATTGAATATCTCTTGCGTACAAATCATTGATCAAGTCTTTGATAAAGTCCTTCTCACTGAGTTTTGCAAAGACAAGATAACTTCTTTCTTCTTGCTTCACCAGGTTATAGCAAACGGTATCTACTGACTGATCAAAGAGATGCAATGTTTGGGGTAGACGCATGAAACGATCGATGACTACTCGCTTCGGGTTTCGCCCAGACCAATCGCGTACGGTAAGTGATGGATTGTCGTGAGCAGCGGTGTTGGTACCCACCAAGACGGCATCTTCTTCACTACGCCATTTGTGTACAAGCTGCCTCGAATATTGATTACTGATCCACTTGGAATCAAAGTTGGATCGCGCCAAAAACCCATCGGCCGTCTGTGCCCATTTTAATATAATGTACGGGCGCTTTTTTTTGATAAAGGTGAAAAAGCGCTGATTCAAATCTTCGCCCTGTTGTTCGAGTATTCCAGTGAGCACTTCAATGCCAGCACTCCTTAACTTTTCTATCCCCTTCCCTGCCACCAACGGATTCACATCCAAATTGGAAATGACAACTTTCTTAACCTGATGCTGAACAAGTAAGTCTGCGCAAGGTGGCGTCTTTCCGAAATGCGCACAGGGTTCTAGGTTAACATATACTGTACTGCTTTTCAAAAGATTCTGATTGCTAACTGAACGAATGGCATTCACCTCCGCATGTGCCTCCCCATATTTTTGATGCCAACCCTCACCAATAATTCTCCCATCTGCCACGATCACGCAGCCTACTCTGGGATTAGGGCTTACCGCGCCAACACCTAATTGTGCCAGCTCCAAGGCGCGTAACATGAATCGTTCTTCTGTTGTCACAGATTATAATTTACTTTGCAAAGGTAAGGATACTGCGAAGTTGTCAGTAATAGGCTCCCGAACAATTTCATTCCCACAAGACCAAATGAGAAATGAATGCCGAACCTTCGCATTTTTAAGAAAAGTCGTCCACCGAATTGCTGCGCACATTTGGCACTTGCCATTGCCGCGCAAACCCACCGCGACACCAAAGCAATGGCAAGAGCCAAACCCCGCCCTCAACAGCTACGAATAAAGAGTCTGAAAAAATTTAAACTTATGGGTTGCCGCTATTTCAAGAGATGATCTTTTTAGCGAGGCAGCAAGCTTAGGATTAGCTTGTTTCTGTATCTCAGAACCAATTTTATAGTAGTGCATTAAACTAAAACGCTTACTGTGGACATCAAAGTGAGAAGTCTCAACCTTATTATATACTTCCCTACATTCCTCTATTCTGGACGACTTTAATAGTGCATCTGAATATGTTACCCACAGGTTACTCAAAATACCTTGTGTGTGATAATTTGATTGTGTTTTGTATGCTCCAAGAGCTAATTCAATTATGGAAACGGCTTCATGGTGAAGCCCTGACCAAACAAATGCCTCGGCCACTATGGTGTGATAGCTCGGAATATTTCTTCCCAAAACACCTTCCCGAGGCATAGCCTGCTCAACTTCAAATATTTCATTAATAAGAGTTGGCTTTACGTAACCCATAAAAAAAGACTGAAACAGAATGTTACAAGCCATTTTTCTTCCAGCAGGAAAAGGATGTAATTCAACAGAAAAATCAATGGCATTAATTCTCTTTATGAGATCAGAACAGGCGACTCTGTCTTTCAGCAAGAAAGAATGTAGAAAGAGGACACATAAACTAAAAAGTTGTGCTTCGTTATCCCTTCTACTTTGCGAATATGCCCTAATAGCATGGTGATGTCTGATCGTAAGAAAATCATAATCAACAAAACACTCAAAATAAAGCGCATGCGCCACAGGACTATTCACATAATGATTCACAAGCATATCAAACATTCTTGGACTTGATTGTAACTCTAATCCAAAACTCATTAGGGGTTTTTTAAAATCACCTTTTGTGTAATCGAACTTTCCTTTAAACACATCCAAATCAAAAAAGCTTTTTAGAAATGGAATATTGCCATCTCTGAAAGCATACTTGATCAGCCACGAAAGTGTCGTATAAAACTGAGGAGTTTCACCAAAAGCTTGATAAAGATCATTTACTGCATCCGTGGTCAGGTCAGCATTTGCAGCCTTATCCGTTTCGTTCAAAGAATGCTTAAAATCATAGAAATCTGCGTAGCCACAGAAAGTTGAAAGGATATTTAGTGTTTCCAATGATGGCCTACCAGAGGAGGGCATGACGTCAAAAAATCTGCGGAGAGTATTAACGCTTACAACTTTACGCGTTCTGTTTTCTATGAGCTCAGTCAGCTTATCACAATCAGTCTTTGTTGAGATAGGTTGTCCGTATTCCTTTATTGTTAAGTCAGTTAACGTAGCTATGTGCCTTTCTTGAAAATCTGAAAATGACGATGGCATAGCCAAAATTAGTAAATAATTTCATTTGGGCTTGGTTTGGGCAGGACATATTTGATACGAAGAACTTCCTTCACAACAAAATACACTACATGAACAAACAACGAAGATTTGATCCATTACAGATTAAACGTCTTGGTAATTATGTATATGCACTACGCGACCCACGAGACAGAAAAATATTTTATGTGGGAAAGGGGAAGGCTAATAGAGTTTTTTCACATTTCAATAAGGCTGACAAGGTGAATTCTAATTCGGCTAATTTGAATACAATTGATAGCAAGACTTTGCGAATACTCGATATCTGGAAACATGATGAGGATGTTGAATGGATAATCCTAGCACATAATTTAGCAATCAAACACAATATTACTGATTATGTTGAGTCTGCAATTTTTGATTGCCTTTCTGAATCACAGAATGGAGACACATTAAATGAGAATGTCCCACCCAAATCCTCAAGACTAAGCCCTGATGATATTATTGCATTTGCTGCAGGATATGTGAATCCGAAAACTCCTCTTGCTACAGTTTTCATTTTTCCAATTCACAATACAGCGCAAGGATTAACATCAATTTATAATGCAACAAGAGCAGCTTGGTATGTTACAAGAACTAACCAAAATGTTAGTCAAGCATATGCTACAGGTCTCAAAAATTCCATATCTATTGGAAGTTTTGAAATATCAAAATGGGTAGCAGCCTCTATTGTTCCTGGGAAGCATGAATTCACAGCCCCTAACCATCCTAATCCTTTGAGTTATCAGCCCCTATTAAATAAGAACTTTACGAAAATATTAGCGAAAGCCAAAGGGTTTTGGCAAAGGGGCAACTACCTGATTGTTGAATTTGATGGACATGGTAAGTTTAGGATAAAAAGAGGATCACAAGACAAGAGTTGGTATAACTGTATTTAATAAGAAAGGTTGCTCTAACTTATCGAATGCTGATAAATTAAAAACACTTATGAAATTAGACTTTAATTTTTATGATACGATTCGCTAATTGTTTTTCTATTATCACATTATTGTTTTTAGCTAATTCGGCAATTGCCCAATCATGGCAAGTGGTGGGAGGTGCAGGATTATCACAAG
>JABFSY010000051.1 GCA_013140395.1 Cyclobacteriaceae bacterium | reverse complement strand
TGGTGATCGAGCAAAATTGCAAGGTGAATTTATTGACCTTGAATCGTATTACAGCAATCAGATCGTAGAGAAAAAACAATTGGTGAACCAATTTCAATCAGACACCGGGTTAACGGAGGATGAGGTAACGCAAAACCTTCAAAAATTAGAAGCCATGTATCAGGTTTTAAAGCTAGAGATGGATAAAAGGCCATCAACAGACGTAAAAGACGCACTTGTTTTAAACCTACTCGTTCGAATAGATTTGTTGAATCAGCAATTGAATAAACTGGATAAGCAACCCGAGAAAAAAGTGCCGGTTCGCTCTTAGTCTTTTAATGGAATCAAAACATTTCTGGACTCAATTCAAATTGCTCAATACTCGAATCTAAGATTCTGCCTTCTTCACACTTGAGCACACGAGCTGGAAATTTTTTGATAAGGCCATAGCTATGTGTCGCCATTAAAACAGCCGTACCGCTTTTGTTAATTTGTTGAAATATTTTGAGGATACCGTGGGAGACCTCGGGATCCAAATTACCGGTAGGTTCATCGGCTATCAACATTACCGGTTCGTTGATCAACGCCCGGGCTATCACGACCCTTTGTTGTTCACCTCCTGAAAGTTGATGAGGTAATTTTTTTTCTACCGCACCCAGACCAACTTGCATGAGTACATCAGCCAGCCGATTTTTCATTTTTGCGTTTTCTTTCCAGCCTGTTGCGCGCATTACAAAAAGAAGATTTTCAGCAACGGTTCTATCTGGCAACAACTGGAAATCCTGGAAGATGATACCTACTTTTCTGCGCAACAACGGAACCTGGTGATTTTTGATTTCCCGTATGCTAAAACCAGCCACACTGATATCGCCCAGACGAAGGGGGAGGTCAGCGTAAAAAGTCTTTAAAAGAGATGACTTTCCGGAACCCGTTCTACCAATTATAAAGACGAATTCGCCCTTTTCCATTTCAAAACTGATGTCGCTAAGCACCGGGTTTTGCTCCTGAAAGATGGTAGCTTCTTTTACGCGAAGGACGGGATCTGTGGAAAACATGCAGCTAATTCAATGTTCAAAATTCAAGATCAGCCATTTGCTTTTTTGTGATCTGCTAAGAATTTCTCTAAGCCACTATCAGTTAAAGGATGCTTTAGTAAAGCCATGATTACATTGAGCGGGCAGGTAGCTACATCCGCGCCAATTTCCGCACATTTTATCAAGTGGATGGTGTGACGAATACTTGCCGCAAGGATCTCAGTTTGGTACCCGTAGTTATCATATATCAATCTGATCTGTGCGATCAACTCTAAACCATCCTGTGAGATATCGTCCAGGCGACCAATGAATGGGGAAACATAACTCGCTCCAGCCTTGGCTGTTAATAACGCCTGACCTGCCGAAAACACCAGGGTGCAATTCGTGCGTATGCCTTCACTACTAAACTTCTTAATTGCTTTTACGCCTTCTTTTATCATGGGCACTTTCACAACTATTTTGTCGTCAATCTTAGCCAGTTCTTTTCCTTCTCTAATAATCCCATCAAAGTCGGTGGCGATCACTTCTGCACTCACGTTATTATCAACAATGTTACAAATCGCTTTGTAGTGAGCCATTACTTTTTCTTTACCAGCAATGCCCTCTTTAGCCATCAATGATGGATTGGTAGTGACTCCGTCAAGGACGCCAAGATCATAAGCTTCTTTTATCTCATTTAGATTGGCAGTATCAATAAAGAATTTCATAGTGATTGATTAGATAGTGGTTAGGGAAGCAAAACTAACTAAAAGACTCGAAATGAGGAGTGTGTTTTGGGCTTAGCGATGACAAACGGCCAGGGATAGTAACGGCACCCCGCAGTAGCGAAGGATTCTTGGCCGGATGAGGAGTAGAGTGAATACCTCCGCTTTGCGAGAGCCCTCGTTTAATCGGGGCTCGCAGGCCGCCAAAAATAAAAAGTGGCAAACTGAACATCGCACCGCTACAACCGCCTACCCTTGCTACCTTCCGATCCTGGGGGAGTTCAGCAGGAGCTGGTCGTGCCAGTTTGCCGTTGCAAAGATAGCAGATTCATAATAACCCTGCCAAATAAAGATTAAACTCTATGGCATTTACTTCTTCGAAGCCATCTACCTTAAGGTCCTCGATTACTTCGTTATCAAATTCTAGTTCGCGCATTTCTGCTCCAGCTTCTGTAATCGTCAATTCAGCGCCAATCCAGTGAATGGGGTTAACCCGCACAATTATTTTTGTGCCGTTCTCTTCTTTTCTGAAGTACTGGTGAACGATATTGCTGTTTTTCGCCATGTTATGAAAATGCCTGACCTATTTGAAACACCCCGGTTGCTGATACAGCGGCTAAGGTACGAAGATGCGTCTGAGATTTTTTATACCTATGCCAGCAAGGCTGAAGCAACGCGATACCTGTCTTGGCCAACTCATGAGGTGATAGCAGATACACGTCAATTTCTGCGATATGCTCGTGCTGCATGGCAAGCGGGTATAGATTTTTCGTACTCGATCCGGGTCAAAGACACCGGTCGGATGGTAGGAAGTATTGGTGTTGTCAACGACAGTGGCAAAGCACATTTTGGATATGTATTTGGACCGCTGCATTGGGGTAAAGGTTTTGCAACGGAGGCTTGCCGACAACTTTTGGAGATTCTTAAGGCGAACCCCGATGTTTATCGTATCGGAACATTTGTGGATGCGGAAAACATTGTCTCCGCAAAAGTGCTGTATAAATGTGGATTAACGGAGGAGGCGCATCTGGTAAAATGGTATCGCTTTGTTAACCAAGGCAATCAACCGAAAGACTGTATTTTATTCAAATTACCAATGTGAGACTAAGCCTCGATTAGTTCTTGCCTTTCCTCCTCACTTAACACAAGTGTGATTTGCCCAAGTAGCTGCTCTTCGACAAGATTCGCCCAAGTTCGAAGATATTTGACGACATCCCTTTTGATATTATGATGAAGGTTTCTTTCATGGATAGGCAGCGACCTTAGGATTTGACCATCTGAAAGTTTTTCCAAATGACGTAGATCATCGGCAGAGAACCCAAAGGCGATAAGCTCATCTATTATTTGGTCCATCGGCAAGCCGCTTGTTGGGCAGTAGTCATTCAGTTGTTCTGTCCAATCGCCATGGCGTTGCATAGCGCGGGTGTGTATCTCCGTTTTAGTGAGTTTTGTAATCTCTTGCGCCAGGAAACCACAGTTACACAGGCCCATATGTCCCCATTGGTACCTTGCATCGGACTCAATCTTAGCGACTGTTGCCCTTAATGTATCAATGATTGCTGAACTTACTTGTGCCATAGGTTGACTTGTTTATCATAAAAATAACCCATAATTCAATAATTTGTTCTGTGTCTTTTTTTATTTACCAAAGAGTGGTTATACTTGCGGCATAATCAATTAATTACTAATGGGAAGAGGAGATAAAAAGTCAGCTAAAGGAAAAAGAACAATTGGTTCTTTTGGGGTTACAAGATCAAAGAAAAAGATCAAAGCTCGTTTAAAGCGCATTGCTAGTGTTAAGAAAGCAGTGGTAGCCGGAACGGAAGTGAAGGCAAAGGCAAAGCGAGTAGTTAAAAAGAAAGAGGCTGCGGAATAAATGAAAAAAGTAAACACTATGATGTGGTGGTGGCACAAATCGAATTTCGATCGGTGCATGGCTGCGTTTTAGTTTTTAGATAAATCTTGTAAAAAGCCCGCCCCGATTAATCGGGGCGGGCTTTTTTGTTTTATCAGGGTTAATGAATGGGAAGGATTTTGATCGCACTGAATATGGACGTTTTATGTTGTATAAACTGAGTACTCAAACGAAGAAGATGTTGGCCGATACTCTTACGCCAGTGAATATCTATTTGAAATTGAGAGATGTTTTTGCTGGAAGCATCCTGCTGGAAAGTTCTGATTACCACGGTAATGAGAACAGTTTGTCTTTTGTCTGCTGTGATCCAATCGCTTCTATTCAGTTGAAAGGAAATAAGATTGATAGTGTTTTTCCGGATGGGCAAAAATCAAGCAAGCCAATTACCTCCAATGAGGTGGTTTTACAAAGCCTGGAAGACTTTCGGAATTCGTTTGAAGTTGGGCCTGCTATCTCCAAATATCCGTATGCGGGTCTATTTGGTTACATGACCTACGATACGGTACGGTTTTTTGAGGATGTGATCATTCAAAAAGAGGAAGACCTGATTCCTGATCTGGTTTACAAAGTCTATCGCTACGTAATTGTGATCGATCATTTCAGCAATGAATTGATCTTGTTTGAGAATACAGTTGAAGGGGACACACACCCCGTAATGGGGTTAGCTAAGTTGGAGAAAATAATTTATAGTAATCGGTTTGCTACTTTCTCTTTTCAATCGCCCAATGGCGAAGTCTCCAATCTGACGGATCAAGATTATTTACAAATGGTACAGTCTGGGATTCAACATTGTAAGCGAGGCGATGTGTTTCAGATTGTGCTGTCCAGAAGATTTGAGCGAAATTTTAGTGGTGATGAATTTAATGTGTATCGCGCATTGCGGTCCATCAATCCTTCTCCCTATCTTTTTTACTTCGACTACGGAAGTTTCAAAATATTCGGGTCGTCACCCGAAGCACAAATTCAAATAAAAAATAAGGAGGCCAGTATTTATCCAATTGCCGGCACTTTTAAACGCACCGGCAACGACCACGAAGATGCTCTATTAGCAGAAAAATTATCAAAAGACGAAAAAGAGAATGCAGAGCATGTGATGTTGGTAGATTTAGCACGCAATGATTTGAGCCGAAGTGCGGATCACGTAACGGTCGAGGTTTTTAAAGAAGTGCAATATTATTCTCACGTGATTCACCTGGTTTCAAAAGTATCCGGAAAGCTTCAGAA
>JABFSY010000283.1 GCA_013140395.1 Cyclobacteriaceae bacterium | reverse complement strand
ATTTAAAAGATATAATCTTCGGAGATCAATTGCGCGTAAAAGGGATTAGTTTACTGCATCCGCAGATCAACGTCAAAGTATTGAAGGATGGTAGAGCAAACTACGACATCGTTATTCCTTCTACAGATACTGTGCAACAGCAGACTGGCGAACCGAGTAAATTTTCGTTCGGAATCGATCATTGGGAAATTACCAACGGATCGTTCGTCTACGATGATCAAACGATGCCCTATTTTATGTCCATAAAAGACCTTGACCACACAGGAAGCGGTAGTTTTAATGACGTTGAGTTTGATTTAAAAACAAAGTCAGTCGCTGACTCCCTGACCGTTTCTTATGGGGGAGTCGAATACTTGACCAACAAACGGGCTGATGTTGATATGACGATCGGCATTAGTGAGGCATATACAAAATACACCTTCAAAGAAAACACTGCAAAACTGAATGATTTTGCCGTAAATGTAGACGGCTGGTTTAAAATGAATGAAAATGACTACGGCATGGATATCAGCTTCAAAAGCCCAGAGAATTCTTTTAAAAGTTTGCTATCGCTTGTTCCAGGTATATACTCAAAAGATTTTTCGAAAATTGAGACGAAAGGGGAGCTTGCATTTAATGGATTTGTCAAAGGAACTTACAGTGAGAAACAAATGCCTGCGTTTAATCTTGGTTTGCGAGTAAATGATGCGATGTTCAAATATCCGGATTTACCGTCTGCCGTTACGAACATCAACATGGACCTGGTCGTAGACAATAAAACAGGTGTGCTTGAGAATACGTTGATAGATTTGAAAAAACTCCATCTTGATTTTGGATCCAACCCTGTGGACGCACGGTTGTTGGTTCACAATCTCAAAGATTTTCGAATGGATGCCAACGTAAAGGCCAAGTTGAATCTGGGGGAACTGACTAAAATGGTACCCACTCAAGGGATGGAACTAAAGGGCACATTTATGGTAGATGCAAAAGCCAAAGGAGTGTATGATAGTGTTCGTAAAATTGTTCCTGCTATCGATGTGTTAATGCGTCTGGATGGAGGGTACGCCAAAGCCAGTCAATTTCCTCTTCCATTGGAGGATATTCATTTCACATCTACCGTCAAGAACTCCTCCGGCAAGTTGGCGGAGACATTCATAACTGTAAAGGATTTTGCGATGATGATGGAAGGCGAAAAATTTGGCGCTGAGTTACTTCTTCAGAATCTGGATGATTACACTTGGGATTTGAAAGTAAAAGGAGGGATTGATATTGAGAAGATGACAAAAATATTCCCCCTCGAAGGGATGTCACTTGCTGGAAAGGTAAAAGCAAACATAGAGACAAAGGGCAAGTTTTCGGATGTCAATGCCAAGCGATATGATAAATTACCAACGAGCGGTTCTGCTTCATTAAGAGATTTCAAGTTTAATTCAAAGACGCTTGCCTACTCAGTAGGAATATCACAAGCGGAGGCCACTTTTAATCCCCAAAAAATTGAGCTAAAAAACACGAGTGGTACAATTGGCAAGAGTGATTTTAGCGTAGACGGGTCGGTGAGTAACTACATTGGCTATGTATTTGGCAAGGAGACCATCAAAGGAAACATGAGTTTCAATTCTACGCTACTAGACCTGAATGAGTTCATGACAGAATCAACTGAGCCGGCTAAAAAAGATACTGCGTCTTTTGGTGTGATACCGATACCACAAAACATTGATTTCACATTGCATTCTGATATCAAAACAGTAAAAATGATGGAGTACGTGCTCACCAATGCAAATGGCGATGTTGTATTAAGGGATGGGGTTGCCAATCTCAATGGGGTTAAGTTTAATATGTTGGGTGGATCATTTGGTGTAAGTGGGGCGTACAATACAAAAGACATAAATCATCCTAAGTATGATTTTGCGTTGAAGATTGAAAACCTATCCATTCAACAAGCGGCCAATTCATTTTCGGTTGTTAAAACATATGCTCCTATTGCCGGGCTCGTAAATGGAAATTTTGGTACCGACTTTAAGATCAATGGGGAGCTAGGACAAGATATGATGCCGAAGCTAAATACGGTGGCGGGAGCGGGACTGATAAAAATAGCACAAGCAACACTGACAAAGTCAAATTTGGTTTCTAGTATTACTAGCCTCACTAAGTTGAACAATACGGATAATGTAAGCCTGCAAGATGTTTTGATGTCTGCAACAATTACAGACGGAAGGCTAAGTGTAAAACCATTTAATGTGAAGTTTGGTGATTACGTAACAACGATTAGCGGTAGCTCTGGCCTAGATAAATCCATTGACTATACGTTGAAGATGATGGTACCCGCTGGGCAACCAGGTTCGCAGTTTCAAGGCTTTTTGAATCAGGCGACCGGATCTCAAAATTCAACTTCGGAAATCCCCGTTACGATTGGATTGACAGGATTGTTTAGTGCTCCAAAAGCTACTTTACTGATGCAGGAGCAAAAACAGCAGGTAAAAGAGGCGGTCACCAATGTGGCAGTTGACAAAGGGAAAGAAGTGTTGAAAGATGTGCTTAAAGATACTCCGGCAAAGGACCTGGTTAATGGCATTTTGGGAGGAGGCGCCAAGAAAGATTCAACAAAAACCGATACCACAAAATCAGATCCTGTAAAAGAAGCCCTTCAGAACAAGCTAAATAAATTCTTTAGAAAGAAGAACAATTAGGCTATCAGTGATAACTCTTTTTATGAGTGAATTTTAATCTGCTTCTGCCGACCATGTAAATTGGTAAATTGTCTGGATTGAAAAGCTATTATATTGCCTTTCGTAACCAGTTTTCAATTCAACAAATACCAATCAAATGAAAAAAATCAATATTGTCTTCTTTTTAGTGTTCACTCTAGCATGCAGTCAATTTGCATTGGCTCAGGAGCCGAAGAAGGACATAAAAGCAGATTCAACAAAAAAGGAAAAATCTAAGAAGAAAAAGGATCTTCCGTTAGAGATAGCGAGGCGTATCCCCGTCAAAACAAACGAAGGCAGTTGGATGTCATTGGACGTAAGTCCGGACGGAAAAACCATTGCTTTTGATTTCTTAGGGGATATTTTCACCATGCCTATTACTGGTGGAAAGCCGGTTCAATTTACTAAGGGAATGTCTTTTGACTCTCATCCAAAGTTTAGCCCCGATGGAACAAAGTTGTTGTTTATCTCCGATCGTACTGGAGGTGAAAATATTTGGTGGTTCAATCTGGATAAGAAAGATTCTCTTCAAGTTACGAAGGGGAACAATGAGCATTATCAATCCGCAGAATGGACTCCCGATGGAACTTACATTGTTGCTTCCCGTGGAATTAGAAATTTAAAGCTTTGGATGTTTCACAAGGAGGGCGGCTCTGGTGCGCAACTCATCAGCAAGCCTGATAATCTAAAAACGGTAGAACCTGCATTTGGCAATGATGGTCGATACGTTTGGTTTGCTCATCGAATAGGAGCGTGGAACTACAACGCTCAATTACCGCAATATCAAATCAGCACGTATGATCGTGACAACGGAGAGATTGAGAGAAAGACGCAGCGCTATGGTTCAGCTTTTGCACCCACCCTTTCGCCCGATGGCAAGTGGCTGGTGTATGGAACCAGACACAACGATCAAACAGGATTAATACTTCGCGATATAAAATCAGGTGATGAAAAATGGCTTGCCTATCCGGTGCAGCGCGATGAACAAGAGTCGATTGCTCCGCTGGGTGTGTTGCCAGCAATGTCCTTCACCCCAGATAGCAAAGAAGTAGTGGCTTCCTACGGTGGAAAGTTTTATCGTATCCCGGTAGCAGGAGGTGACGCTATCAATATTCCATTTGAAATGGAGACCGAATTTTTGGTTGGACCACGCGTAGATTTTAAATACCCCATCAAAGACGACAAGGATATGATTGCGACACAAATCCGCGATGCGGTTGTTTCTCCGGATGGAAAGCAAGTGGCGCTAACGGTATTGAATCGATTGTATTTGTACGATATTCAAAAGGCGTCCTACAAAAGAATAACGGCTAACAATTTTACCGAAGCACAACCGACCTGGAGCCCAGATGGCAGTCAGTTAGCATGGGTTACTTGGGAAAATAATGCAGGGCATGTTTACAAGTTAAATTTGAAATTGAAAGATGCCAAGCCAGTTCGGCTTACTACTGTAGCGGGATTATACACAGAACCCGTTTGGTCATATCAAGGCAATAAAATTGTTTTCTTCCGTGGAGCAACACAAACGTTCAAAGACGCGGATAGCCCATTTTTTCAAGGAGCGCAAGAAGATCTTGTTTGGATTTCTGGTGATGGAGGCCCACTCAATTTCATTGCCAAAGCGAAGGGAAGAAGTAATCCACACTTTACAAAATCAGAAGATCGTATCTATTTATACAATGGTCAAAAAGGTTTGCTCTCTATTCGTTGGGATGGCACCGATGAAAAAGCACATCTGCGAGTAACAGGTATTACGGTTTATGGCTCGGTGCTTATGGCTGATAATTGTATGTTGAATGAATCAGAAATGGAGCCGGCTCAAGAGCCATCCATCGCTGATGTGATAAAAATAGCACCTGAGAGCGACAAGGCATTGGCTCAAATCAACAATGAAATTTATGTGATCACCATCCCCAAGACAGGAGGCGATACGCCAAAAGTATCTGTGGCCGAAGCGGACAAAGCTCAATTCCCTTCGCGTAAGCTAACCAAACTTGGAGGTGAGTTCGCCAGCTGGAGTAGCAATGCAAAAACCGTATACTTTACGTTAGGCAATGCGTGTGCTCTGAATGAACTTGCAGGCGAAAGTTTGGAAGTTCAATGTTGTAAGTAAGATGATGGTAGGTCCATCGTTAGCGTTGTGCAGGCAAAGCTAACAAACCGCCCCTCGGTGCTAA
>JABFSY010000075.1 GCA_013140395.1 Cyclobacteriaceae bacterium | reverse complement strand
ATTATTGCTGGAACCTTGGGGGAAGTTCACCCTAGTGCCATTAGCTCGCTGAATAAAAAAGCTTCCATCCTCTACAAAGCAAATCAAACACAACAAGCCAAGAGAGACTATCAGAAAGTGATCAACTCACTTGCCTCTAAACCTTCGCATGAACTGGCCGTGGCCCAGATCGGTCTTGCCCAATGCATTCAGAAGGACGCCAAATATGCTGCCGCAGATTCAATCTACCGCGTTGCGATTGGCTACTATGACTCGGGTCAATTGAATAAGGATGATCATTTTGTAACAGTGCTGGTTAACTATGCATCCCTCTTACAAGAACAAGGTCAGTTAAAGGATGCATCCACTACTATCCGAAAAGCACTTGTTCAAGTGAAAAAGACGAAAGGAGTACAGCATGAATACTACCCAATTTTACTTGAAAATATTGCATCTCTCCATTTACGATTAGGAAACCGAGAGTTAGCCAAAACTGAACTTGATTCAGCCGAAGCGTTTTATAATTCTGAAAAAAAGAAAAATACCGAGGCATACGGTGCTATGCTGTTGGGGAAAGGGCGATATCACCAAGTCTCGGGAGAGTATCAAAAAGCAGAGATGTACTTGCGAAAAGGTACCGATTTGTTTTCGAGATTAAGCGGAGAAAGAAGTGAGTCCTTTGCTTTTGCCGTTAATTCATTGGCCCTTTATTACCAAACCATGGGCAATTTTCCCGAGGCAGAGCCACTTTTGATAAAAGCACTGTCTATCCGAGAGAACACGAACGGCAAGGTATCAACCGAGTACGCCACCGTGTTGCAAAATCTTGCTTCACTTTACCAGCTGCAAGAGAACTATCAAAAAGCGGAGCCCTTATTACAAGAAGCTAATAAGATAGATGAAACCCTGCTGGGCACCAAGCATCCACAATACCTTGTCTCGCTTCAAAACTTGGCGGCTCTGTACCAAAAGAAAAAAGATTTGGAGAAGGCAGCCTTTATGATGGAAACGGTACGCTCCCTCACTGAAAAAATATTTGGAAAAAATCATCCATCCTACATTACGGTGGTAAGCAATATAGCTTCATTATACCAAGACCAGGGAAAATATGCCGAGTCAGAATCGCTGTGGAAAGAGAGTGTGAATCTTAGAAAATCAATGTTGGGAGAGGATCATCCAGACTACGCCCGTTCGCTTTATGGGTTAGCCGGTGTCTATTTTGCGACTGGAAAATTCTCCGAAGCCGCTCCCCATTTTAACACCGTTGTAGATAAATACCAGCGCCAGATAACTACCTATTTTGACGCCTTGAGCGAAAAAGAAAAGAGTGCTTTCTATAGCCGTATCAAACCTGTTTTCGAATCCTACCAAGATTTCTGCGTGCAGCTGATTACACAAAAGTCTGTAGATGAAGGAGTCATCGAAAAACTCTATGACATTCAATTATCTACAAAAGCAATTCTTTTAAATGCATCGAATAAAGTACGGAATGCCATTATGAACAGCGGGGATGTAGAGCTGCAAAGTCTCTTTCGCCAATGGCAAGCTGCGAAAGAAGAATTGGTACGTTCGTATAGCCTTACCACAGAGGAGCGCATACGCTTACAGATTGATTTAGTGAAAGAGGAAGAAAAAGCAAACGACCTTGAAAAAAACTTGTCTGCACGTTCTTCTCAATTTGCCCTTGGAAAAAAGAATGTCACCTGGAAAGAAGTAAGGGCCAGCCTAAAGCCGAATGAGACTGCTGTAGAAATCATTCGAATCAAAAAGAAGTATGTAACTGACTCTGTCTACTATGCGGCTCTTATTCTGAGCAGTTCAAACGAAAAGCCACAGTTGTTTGTCTGGCCAGAGGGCGATAAATTAGAGAACAGGTGGTACAAGTACCATCGTAACGCGATTAAATTTCATTTCAAAGACACCATTTCCTTTAAACATTTCTGGGGTCCTTTATTGAAAAACCTTCCCCCTAGCAAAACACTTTTTGTTAGCTGTGACGGAGTCTTCAATAAAATCAACTTAAACTGTATTCAGAACCCGACCACCAACAAATGGGCCATTGATGAGTTCAATATTCGTCTGGTCAGCAATACCCGGGAACTTACTGAGTCACATCCCAGCATGAAAGGAGCGTCCAACCAAGCCAGCATTTTTGGATATGCCGATTTCAATTTGACGGCCTCCAATCAAGTGATCGCCAATGCAGGCGGCAAACGCGCGTCTCGGTATGGATTTCAGGGAGAAGAAATTCCAATGTTACCGGCCACTAAGAAAGAAGTTGACCTGTTAAACGAGGTGCTGATCGCGAAAGCGTGGAAATCGTCTACATTTACTCTACTTGATGCCACTGAAGAGAATTTCAAAAAGATTAACAATCCTCAAATCTTACACATTGCCACTCACGGCTTTTTTCTGAATGATGTGGATGTGAGTGACGAATTGGAATCGAATGAGGATAACCTATTAGCAAAAAATCCGCTGTTCAGATCAGGTATTCTATTAGCAGGCGCAGGGCTGCAACAAACAGGAACACAGGAAGACGGAGTATTAACGGCCTACGAGGCGATGAATCTAAACCTGGACAATACAGAACTTGTCTCGCTATCGGCCTGCGAAACCGGGCTGGGTGATGTGCGAAATGGTGAAGGTGTATATGGTTTGCAAAGATCTTTTTTAGTGGCTGGAGCCAGAACGGTAATTATGAGTTTATGGCAAGTTGATGATGAGGCTACGCAAGAACTAATGAGCACTTTTTATACGCAATGGATCAATGGCATGGATAAGTTTCAAGCCTTTCGTGCAGCACAACTGGCGATTAAGGAAAAACATAATCTGCCTTATTATTGGGGTGCTTTTGTTATGATTGGAAATTAATCAACGTTCAAAGTGAACTTTGACAAGAGTTGACTGTGGACTAGTACTATACTATCGAATGAGGATTTTTATGACGTATCGCCTGCTGTGTCTGGCTCTTGTGTTAAGCTGGGCATCGATTTTAACTGCACAGGTAAACCCGCAGATTACTCCTGCCGTACCGGCACCAATTGATTCTATGGTTTATTATGGCAATACTAAAAAACCAGCCATCAGTGACCCCAACCAAATAGAATACGCACCCACCATCCAAGGTGACGGCCGGGTAATAATTTTTGAAGCACAGGGAAAGATATCTTACCAGTTGTTTCAGACAAAAATAAGTGAGGGCAAATGGCAAAAACCTGAGTCGATTACTAAAATAAATGAGTCCGGTGACTCCACATCTTTGATTGGTGGCCCCAGCCTTAGCTTTGATGGTAACGAACTTTATTTTTTTAAAGACGCCAAAGGAAATTCAGAAATTCTTTTCTCTACGCGACAGAAAGACGGCTGGAGCCAGCCCGAATTAATTGGTGCACCTATTAATAGCTCAGGGTACGAAGGATTTCCTTCCATCAGTGCTGATGGTTCTACCTTGTACTTTGTAAGGCAGAATGTTGAAGGTCCCACTTCAAAAGAGCTTAAAAAGGAAGCACAGTTCTGTCTAAGCATTTACAAGTCTGTCCGTGAAAAAAGTGGAAAGTGGGGCACGCCCGAAAAATTACCCAGGCCTATTAATCAAGATTGCGAAAAAGCGCCTAAGATAATGGCTGATGGCCGCACCTTGATTTTTTCGTCCAATCGCCCAGGCGGAAAAGGAGGCTACGATATGTATCAATCAAAGCTCAACGATTTAGGGGAATGGGGGATGCCTGAGAGTCTTGCTTTTGTAAATACTGATAAGGATGACCAATTGCCTTGTATTTCCGCAGAAGGAGATCTCATGTACTACACCTACAATAACAATGATATCTACTCAGTAGTGATACCTCCCAAGCTGCGACAATTCATGAATAACATTGTACAGGGTTTTATTACAGACGAGGATTCAAAAAAAGGAATAGGTGCTGAAATAGTTGTTACCGATGCATTTACCTCTGAGGTTGTCCTGCGAACCGAAAGCAACTCTGATGATGGCCGGTACACCGTGGTATTGCCAGTGGGTCGCAGCTTTAACTTTGAATTCCGCAAGCCCGATTATTCTAGCTACACCTATGCATTTGACATACGATCAAAGAAAAAATATGAAGAGATCAATTTGAATGTAAAGTTGTTCAAAACAGTTCATCTTTCCATCAATGTAAACGATCACGAGTTTTTTGAACCGATGGTAGCCGAGGTAACGATTCAGGAAAAAGGGCAGGATAATTTCATTATCGATAAAAAAACGAATGCCTTGACTGGACGGCTAAGCGTTGATTTACCTTTAGGGAAAGAATATTTGATCGTTGTAAAAGCGCCCTATTTTAAACGTGAAGCAATACCTTTCAATGTTTCAAGTCTCGTGATCTACCGTGAGTTTGACAAGTTCGTTGAGTTGGTGCCAGAAAAAGTAGAGGTCGCGCTAAACGTGGCAGATATGGTAAACAACTCGAAAGTAAAATCGAAGGTTTTATTGAAAAACAAGACTCGTGGCGAAGTGATTGAAGTCGATGGCAATCAAATGGTATCGCTGCGTGCGGGAGATCGCTACGAAGTGGAGGTTACTTCCGATCAGGGCTATGCTTTCAACTCAACGGCTATTGATCTAACCACGGGCAAAGTTAACTCTATTGATGTAAAATTGATGAAACTAGAGCTCAACGCGCAATTGGCCTTGAAGGATATAAATTTCGAGTCTAATTCAGATAAACTATCTGATGTTTCATTTATCGAATTAACCCGGGTAATTACGTTGATGAAAGAAAACCCAACCTTAAAAGTTGAGATTGATGCACATACCGATGATATTGGGTCCGACAATTACAATCTGATTCTGTCCAACAAGCGCGCCAAAAGTGTGACTCGTCCTGAAAAAAGTTTACACA
>JABFSY010000408.1 GCA_013140395.1 Cyclobacteriaceae bacterium | reverse complement strand
GGCAAGATTATTTCTCCGGGATTTATTGACAGTCACGCCCACATACAAACCACCATTCATCAATATCCACAGCCTGAAAATTTTCTGCGGCAGGTCATCACCACAATTTGTCCCAGTTTACATAGTGGCGATCAGCCTTACCCCATTGACAAATATGCAGTTTCGTTAAAAGTAGCTCCCAATGTTGCTTTCTTTTCCGGTCTTAACTGGACAAGAAAAAAAGTAATGGGGCTGGAAAATCGTCCGGCCACCAAAGAGGAACTGGATAGCATGAAGTATTATGTAGAACAATCGATGAAGCAAGGCGCTTTAGGATTTTCGGTGGGTCAAATTTATGTGCCCGGTCTATATTCTTCCACAGAAGAAATCATCGAGTTAGCAAAAGTGGCAGCAAAGTACAAGGGCATTTACATTACACATATGCGCAATGAAGGAAGTGGTTTATTATCTTCTATTCGAGAAACCATTCGAATTGCAAAAGAAGCAAAGATGCCCGCGCAAATTAATCACTTCAAAGCAGCAGGAGTGGCGCAGTTTGGATTAGCGAGTAGGGGATTGGAAATTATTGACTCCGCCAGAAATGCCGGCATTGATATTTCGGTGGATGTCTATCCTTACACAGCGGCTAATACCTATTCCTACATTCTATTTCCAGCGTGGGCGCTGGATGGCGGAACGGCCGAATTAGCAAAGCGATTGAAGGATGAGAAACTCCGCAAACGAATTGAAGCCGACATGAAAGAGATCATCATGAAAGATGAAACAGGCGAAGATCTCTCTCGCATCCAATTCAATAGTATTCCAGCGGACACCCTGTTTAACGGCAAAACATTGCAAGACTATGTAAAGGCCAAAGGATACAAGAATAATCTGGCGGGTGGAATACAAGCGATCATTGATCTGGAACTGATGGGTGGCTTCCTGGCGATTTACCATGAGATGGATGAGCAGGATGTGATCAACATATTGAAATATCCATATTCCATGATTGAGACAGACGGTGACTTAGTGAATCCGCAGAAAAGCATTTTTCCACACCCTCGCTCATATGGGTCCTTCCCCAGAGTGATTGCACGCTATGTTCGCGAACTGAAAGTACTGAAGCTGGAAGAAGCAATCAAGAAAATGACTTCCATGCCGGCTAACCAAATCAAGCAATACAATCGGGGACGCATTGAGGAAGGCGCCTATGCCGACATCATTGTTTTTGACTTGGATAAGATTCAGGATAAAGCCACTTATACCGATTCAAAAAGATATTCGGAAGGTATTGAGCAGATGCTCATCAATGGAGTTTTCGTAATAAAGAACTCAGAACTCACGAACGAAACACCCGGTGTTTGGCTCCCTAATAAAAGTGTACGGAGATAACATTAATTCATTTTTTCGCGCAAAGCGGAATACGACTTTCTGTTAGCGAATCACTCGTGACGCCCAATGTTAAAAGATCTAAAAACACGGTGGACAAAAATTGGCACTGTTAACACCGCGTTTGCGTCAAGCGGGATTGACTTGTAGTTCAAAGTTTTGCTATCTTTATTCCATTTGGTTTCGAGGAAAGGACGTGGCTTCGGAAGCGCACTTGAAGAAGCACAAACGTTAGCTTATACTACACACACGTGAACATATATCTTTCTATCATAAATGACTGCTAATGCTAATAAATAAGAAGATAACGATTGCTTCGGTTTGGTTGTTCGGCAAGAAGAACATACTTAGAACTTTACTAATGAGTAGTGTTGTAGTTGGACTTTATCACTTCCTAAATCTTCATATTCTAGCCATTCCTTTTTTGCCAGTTGCAACCATTGGTACTGCAGTTGCTTTTTATGTCGGGTTTAAAAACAATCAAGCATATGATAGACTTTGGGAAGCCAGGCGTTTGTGGGGCGGCATCACCAATACGAGTCGAGTTTTGACAGCTTCCTTCATTTCTCTCATTGATGATAAAGCAAAACAAAAAGCTTTCCTATTACGTCACATTGCCTATATCAATACGCTTCGCCTCCAGCTTCGAAAAACTATTCCTTGGGCAACTAATAAAGAGGACTATCACAAACAATATGTGTCAGCATCGGAAGAAATAAAAGAATTTAATATTGCCATTGAAGCGCTTTTTGAACATCTAGATAAAAAGGACATTTTTGAAAAAATAAAGCACAAAGGAAATATTGCCAACCATATTTTGAAAGTTCAGTTCGATGTGGTGACAAAATACAAAAGAGAAAAACTGCTAGACGAATATGAACATAGTGACCTAACTAAATTGCTAGGAGAATTATTTAATCTGCAAGGTGGATGCGAACGAATTAAAACCACCCCATTATTTAGACAATACAGCCTATTTAGTAGAATTTTTGTTCAACTATTTATTTTCTTGTTGCCATTCGCATTGCTGAACGAAATGAGCAAACTCGGTGACTATGGTGTATGGTTAGTGATTCCCTTTTCAGTTCTCATTTCTTGGGTGTTTATGACGATGGAACAAATTGGAGAAGCCAGCGAAAACCCCTTTGACAATGGTTCCACGGACATACCCATCTCTACTATTTGTCGAAATATTGAAATCGATATTTTGGAGTTATTAGGAGAAACCAATCTTCCCGACAAGATCGAACCCTTTAATGATGTTCTACTTTAATGTATTGAAAGGAATATAGATGAAAAAGAAAGACAAATTAGCCATCATTCGGCAGTACTACCCAAATGCGAATACAACTATTGATAGTGTCAACCATTTCATTGACTTTGTTGAAGGGCAATTAGACTTGGAGCCTTCTCAAATTATGTTGGCAGACAGTCTATGTAGTGATGATGTAAACAGCATTCAGTATCCCGCACGGACGCAGGAGTTTTTAGGCCCTTTTAAAATGGGAGGTCTCGATGGATTTCCTTTTACGGGGCTTACTGGTATGGGCGCATTTTCAAGTCATGTGCCTGACGATGGAGCAGTTGCCATATATTATGGTCCACATATCGGCATTTCGAAGGATGGTAAAATTGGAGAAATTCATAGACATGGACAATCAAAAAACAGTGGATGTTGTGGTGCCGCAAGAGGTGCTTTAAATAAATTGATAAATAACTTGCTCGTGGTAGGAGCTGTTACAGATTTGGACTATCAAATGAATACGATAGAGCAAATTCTACTAGAACAAAAGGAACGAATCTTGAGCAACACTATTCCTTTGAAGGAAGCAACAGAAGTTATTTATGAGGCTATTGACAAACGAATCGAAGAATTGGTGGCCGGCACGAAATACAATTGTAAATATTTAATTCTGTTTGGGGCAATTCATATTAACAGTGATACCGATGTCGGTTCGTTTAATGAAACAAGAAAATTTGTTGTAATTGATCTAAAGACAAAAGAGCGAGCAGATTATTTGGGATTACACTAACATGTCGGGCGACAGTACAACCGCTAACAAAATGCTTTTGCAAAGGTGCCGTGACGCTGTAGGTTCAAAGCCACTTATTTTTATTTTGACGATTCGCTTAAACCACCCCTGGAAAGTTCTTACGGATCGCGGCCAGCAATTCGGCATTGGCTTTTACGTATTTGGCCAAGTCATCTCTGCGGCTCACCTCTAGAATTTGCAAGTACATAAACGCTACCGTGTAGGTCTCTTCGCGGTTAAATTGTTTCAGATTTTTTATGACGGCCGGAATGGTTGTGTTGCCCGCGAGATATTCTTCAAGGCCATCGGCAATTTTGCCTTTGTCCTTTTTTACGGCACTGGCCCAGTCCACATCGTAATGACTCAAAACAAGTTGACGGTTATATTGCTCATGATAGTGATATTCTTTATCGTTACGTGAACGCACGTTGGCGATGGACACGTTCAATTCACCTATCTTCTGCTGGAGTTCAACGCTCTTAAAATAACGCAAGGCGCCCGAGCTTATTAGTTGATGTAGTACACCATCGCGCGGCTGAAAAAAGAATCCGGTGCCGATGTATAGGCCCTTGGTAAAGCAGGGGTAGAACTGCCGCGGCAGGTTGGTCAAGCTACTATCGCGAAAATATTGCTGAACGTATTTTAAGCACGCCTCTTTTTCTAATCGGATGGCCACGATGGCTTGCGCCTGAATTGAATCATTGCGCAGTTCTTCGTATAAACTTTTGGCTAGTTCATCGGCCTGATCGGCCTCGGCCATTTTCTCGCGATAGTTTTCGGCAAAGAAGCCAATGGCCACGGCCAGAAAGATCATGATGAACTCAATGGCCTACTCCGCCCACTTCGAGCGCGATATTGAAAACGAGGGTTTGTTATCTTCGGCCATAGATCAAATATAAAAACAAAAAAATGTAATGACTTTTTTGCACGCGTTGCTGGTGATTGAAAGTAAACGAAATGCCAAATCAAGATTCACCTGGCCAACCGACTATTTTATCAAAAGCACCCTCCTGTTGATTGGATACAGCCACTCGACCCCTCGTTCCGTAACGATGGCATCATCCTCTAATGGAATGCGTAATTTCTTGCCTCCCCATTCGGGCATAGGTGTGAAGGCAAAGAATTCAATGGAAAATAAATTGCTGGGCTTCACCACGTAGTCGAGTTGAACCGGATTGAAAAAAGCAATCGAGGGCCCTGTGCCATGGCCCCAATCGCCAACCGAATGACAGCCAATAATCACATCCGTTTTTTCATCTGCGTTTGGTTTGTTGAATTCAATTTGTGAATAGCCACTTTCCTTCAAGGCTTTGTATATGTTGATTTCATTTTGTTTAGCTGTGATACCTGTTTTAATATTATTGATAACAATCATATAATCCGCAGTTGGAGAATTTTCCGCTCAAAACCCTGCAATCGTGATTTAAAACAAATGATCCTTTTTACCCTCTCAGGCAGGTATATAGATGTCAAACT
>JABFSY010000234.1 GCA_013140395.1 Cyclobacteriaceae bacterium | reverse complement strand
GGTGTCTTATTATTTGATCAAATGACCTTCCACATCAACGGTAAGACAAGTCAAGATACGGATGTTTATCTCACCAGTAAATTTTTCAACGCCTCCTTCAAATCGGTGTACTTGAATTGAAATCCGGCCTTCTGAATTTTTGCAGAAGAAACTTTACTCCCATTCAGCACCATGCCTGCCATCTCCCCCAAAATTAATTTCATTATAAAATCGGGAATAGGGGGGAGCCAAAGAGGTTTCTTTAGCACATGAGCGATTGCCTTGGTCAATTCGGCATTTGTTACCCAGTTGATGCCTACCGCATTGTATGCTCCGTGCCACGACTGATCTTCCACAGCTTGAATAAACATGGCGCACAAGTCATCAATGTGAATCCAACTTAAAAATTGCTTTCCCGAGCCTAGCGGTGCCCCGACTCCAAAACGAATGGGTTTTGCCATCTCGGCCAAGGCTCCTCCCTTTTCACTCAATACGATACCTATTCTTACCTTCACCAATCGAATGCCGAGCTTGTCAATCCGGTCGACTTGCTCCTCCCATTGCCGCGTTACCTCGGCCAAAAAGCCAATTCCGGCTTTGCTCTCTTCTGTGAAAACTTCTTCATCAAGTCCGAATCCATAGTAGCCAATGGCAGACGCACCCACCAATGTTTTTACTGTATGAGGATGGTCTTTCAAGGTATCAAAGAGAAGTTTGGTGGAGTGTGTGCGACTCTCTAGTATTTCTTTTTTCCGTTGGGCTGTCCAGCGTTGATCAGCTATGTCAGCTCCGGCTAAGTGAATGATGGTGTCAACCCCCTCGAAGGCTTGAAGATCAACAGATTTATTCTCTACGTCCCACACAAACGAGGGTATGTTTCCGGTTTTTTTTTGTCGACCGAGGTGGGAGACGAGATGACCTTTTTCAAGTAGCATTTCTGTGAGGCGGCTACCCACTAGCCCCGATGCTCCCGTTATCAGAATTTTATGGATCATTATTTGTAGTTTTGAGACGAAGAATTTTTAGTTCACACAAAGGTGCCAAGCCTCCAATGGAAAAGACAATTAAAATGCTTTTCGACTTAGTGTCTCTGCGTGCAACTTCATTTAACAAAGTAACACAACCCCTATGATAAAGTTTCGATTTTTTATTGCCCTGGTTCTTCTCACAGGCACTTCCCTTGCACAAACAGTAAAAGTAAAAACGCAGCAACAGCGGGTGAAAGGTGAGAATGTAGATGGATTTGCCGTTGATCTGGAAGGCAAGCGGGCAGATGTAGCGGCCTCACTCGCCAAGTATTTAAAGGAGATCGGCAAAGCAAAGTTTTTGTCAGCCGATCCATTGGTCATTACAGACCCGGTTTTTAACGGAACGGTTTATCCGAAAGGTTCTATTTACGCCTTCACCAATGAGAGTGGAAATGTGGTAACCGCCTGGCTGGGCATCAGCCCTACCGAGTGGGAAACAAAGGATGTGAGCTTCATTAACAAACAGTTAGAGCGGATGGCCAACGAGTTCGGGGTTCGGTTTTATCGTGAAAAGGTGCAAGCACAAATTGATGAGACTGAGCAAGCCGGGTTAGCAGTTGAAAAGCAGGCATTGCGCTTTATGAATCAGGGTAAGGATTTGGCTACGAAACTAACCAACAATGGGCTGGAGAAAATCCGGTTAGAGAAAGCGTTGGAGACCAATAAATTTGATAGCGAAGTGCTGAAGGTAAAAATCGACAACAACAAGAAAGCGCAAGACTCGATTGCCAACGTGGCGGTACAGATCAATAAAGTGAAGCAAAGTCAAATAGAGAAATTACGAAAGATCAACTGAAAAGCTTATTTGTTAGCCCGCGTTGGTTCGATGATGTTTTTTGAAAAGAGGGGAGAATGGGCAAAGTAGAGCTCTGCTTCAAGTGCAAAATGATCCGAGAGATCAGCATGTATAGAGTCCCAGTTTTTTCGAATGGCTTTGATCTCTCTGGAAGCAGAGACAAATTGGTTGGATGGGTCGCGAACCAAGATATAGTCGATTAAATCCTGGCCCTGTCCCGCCTCTACGTGCAGGTCATTCTGTAATCGATCATACGAAAACTGAAGCGCCCCAACCAGTTCTCCATCTGTTGCACGCAACGTTTGCAACATAAAGTTGTATTCTTCTTCTTTTTTACGATTGATATTAAAGTCACCACAAACAATCTGTGGCACCCCGTCTTTATGAAATGGTTTCAACAGTCGATTGTAAAACTCAACACATTGACTTTGCCGTATCCAAGGGTGCCCCGAATTCTGAAGGTGGGTACCCGCGATTTGAACAGCCGAGCCGTTCACATTCACTTCAGCAATAAGGGCTCCTTTTCTGGAAAAGGCATCAATCCCTGATCTGTTTTTAAAAATGATAGAATGGGAGGAAACGATGGGATGTTTGCTGAATATCCAAAGCCCGCTGTTGGTTTTATATGAAATCAATTGTTGGTTGGCAGGGCCAGACTGATACGGATATTTTTCGTGTAGTTGTCTGAATATTTTTTTTCTCGCTTTGCGTTGAAACGCTTCCTGAAAAACGATCACATCATAGTCGCTGTCTTTCAGAAGACCACCAATGGCATCAGCTCGTTCTCCCTTACCCTTTACCCTCACTACTCCAGGGAGCATATAAATATTCCAAGAGAGAATTTTAATTTTTTCTGGTGGTGGCGGTGACAGCATCGGTTGGCTGAAGCCAACCTCGAAGGTGAGTAAACTGATGATAAGGATCAGTTGTATCTTCATTGATACAGCAAAGATCATTGATCAGTATTACTCTATAGTGAAGAGAGTGTTACGATTGGGTCAATTCGAATTTCCCGGCAAGCGTGACAAAACAGATCTATACAATAGTGTTTGAAATATTTTCAAATCGAATTAATACCGTTGTCCTGTAAGTTATTTTAACCGTAAAGTATCTAGCTCGCTATCTCTCCATCTCCTTTTCGAAACGTCAAATGAAAACCGTTGGTCAGGAAATTCTATAAATCTGTCTTTCTGGAATTTAGAATAGTAAATAGTAAGGTCTTCTTTGTTGATCATTCGGGCAAACAAATACCTGCCGCGCTTCACCAAACTGTCTGCCGGCATTTTCCACATCCTAAATACTTCCTCATAATAAACCAAGCTGTCTTGTTGATTTAACTTTACTTTGATCGCTATTCCTTCTTCCATCGGGGTGACACTTCTCGCTTTACGAGCAACAAGCAATTGACAAGTATCATTCTCTTTGAAACAGAAAAGAATTTTTGATTCGTTGAAGGCCCTGTCGTAATACCAATTAAATTCAGAGTTAAACTTCGTTTTATGGCTCGCCTCTGGCGCAAGTTTGTTCGCATAGCGGACCATTTGCCTCAAGATTTGATTTTGTTTGTCAATGGGCAAACAATCACTCGGGCTGTACTTTTTATCCTCTGCCGCACATGCAATGATGAGCCCGATAACGGATAAGTAAAACGCTAAAATTTTGAATTTCATACAGATAAAAAAAACCCGGACAAATATCCGGGTTTTTTATTTTAAAACGAGTTAGAATTAATACTGAGTAGTCTGAGGTGAGAAGTTCACCCATGTTTCACCTAACCATCCAATGGTAGTCCCAACAGCACCTTTGTAAGGCGTTTGTGTTAATCCGGCAGCTGTAAGATCAATGGCGCCTGTGGCCAGTGTTGAATTGGTAGCTAGTACAACAGTCGCTTTAGGATTGTTAATGTCTGCTGCGCCTGTTAAACCGGTAAACAATGCTGATAGATCAACCTTGTTCAAGGGGCTTTCGACTGTATTGTCAGTTGCAAAATTGTCTACTACATAGCCCTTATCGGTAGCGCCAGACGTTGGGGTTAAAGCAGTAGCACTTACCGCACGTGCAATATAATTTCCCTTCACAACAGCGGCAGTATTTGCACCACCACCTGAACTATTTGTGAAACGGAATGGGAAGTTCAACGAAGTTCCAGCGCCAACGATAATAGAATTCCAAATTTGAAGCGCGGTGTTTCTGCGAATATGCGCACCATTTTGATAGTTCGCACTTACTGCTCCGTTGCTCAATGCTCCGCTACTTAATCGGGCATAGACAAGAGGACCAAATGCAGTAACATTTGCAAAAATGGCAGAAGTGAGAGGGGTGTTTGCAGATCCGTTACCGTCATTGTCTGACTCAAAAACATTGGATCCTGATTTATCAGCGATATCCGGGTCGCGGAAAGAGGCTGCGAATTGAACTTTACCTGAATATCCGAAGTCTGTGTCAAAATCATCATCCCAACCTCTGTAAGCGACAAGATGAGTAGCATTTACTTTTCCACCAAACCACTCAAAGCTATCATCACCAGAGTAAGAAACTTGCACATGGTCAAATTTCGTTCCGCTTCCTACGCTACCAAGTGTAACGCCATTCAGTTCGTTATCTGTAGAAAGGGCGATTCCAGCAAACTCAATTCGAACATACGTAATCGTTCCGGAATTGTCATTGTCTATCGTACCACCGTATTGACCTAGGTTTCCTGCCGTAATACCTTCAATATTTACATTCGCACCTTGATTGTTAATTGCCCTGCCTAGAATAACTAAGCCACCCCAATCGCCATAGTTTCTGAATCCAGCGGGAGCAGATGAAGTAAACACGATAGGCAACGCAGCTGTACCGGCAGCAATCAATTGAGATCCTCGCTCAATTATTAACGAACCTTTTGAAACCTTATCACCCAATATGATGGTACCAGGAGCGATCGTTAGTTTCGCATTATTGGTCACAAAAATATTTCCTTTTAAAAGATATTGTTTATCATTTGCCCATGATACGTCAGAAGTGATATTGGCATCCACTACTTGTATAGGCTTTATTGCAGCTGTCTCATCAGCAGTTCTGCCCTTTACATCGGTAA
>JABFSY010000260.1 GCA_013140395.1 Cyclobacteriaceae bacterium | reverse complement strand
GAGCAAGGCGGCCCGATTATTAAGTACTGCTGCATAGGGAAGTCTTCCTTCGGGATGTTTGGCCACGATTCCAAACAATGTTTCAGCCAATTCAACCTTGCCAAGTTGTTCTAAGTTAATCGCCCTGCTGTTCAATAAATACAAATATTCGTCATCCTTGACAGCCTCCAATTTTTCAAAGAGAACTTGACTTTCCTGATAAACAGCCTCTGCTTTTTCATAATCTTTCAATTGGTGCCGTGTTTCTGCTAATCCTTTTAATACGAGCGCATATTCGATTGTCTCTGTAATACTGCTGTCTTGATACTTTTTTTGTGTTTCCGAAAAGACGGCTAAGGCAGTTTCAACATTGCCCATCTCTACATTCAGAAGGCCGAAATAGTATTTTGCCTGCAACGTTTCAATCTTTTCTGACTTAAGTCGTGAGAATGCATCCTTGAATAGACCGAAAGCTTGGTTGTTGTCATTGGCCAGGTAATGATTGATCGCTATGTTTAGCTGGCACTCTATGATTGGATTATCATCAACGGAATAGAAGTTTAGCATGATCTCTTTGGAACGGGCCAATTGCTCAATCGCCTTTTGGTAATCACCCATTTCTTGATGGAATTGAGCGGTGTTCTCAAATGCAGTGGACAACACCAAATCCTTCTTTCCATCCCGGATCTGAATTTCTTTTTGGGCATATCCAAGCCCTTCCTCTAGCTTATCTTGCTGAAAACAGACATTTGCAAGTACTCGTAATATAGAAGCGTAGGCGTCATTGGTAGCCCCATCTTCTTCCTGATACTTCTTAAGTGCTTGACCAGCTTCCACATAAGCTGTTTCAAATTGGCTATTTGAATAACTCGTCTGTGCCTTTTGGTAGAGCGTCAGCCATTCTTGAGCCAAACTGCTAAAGGAGGTGAATAGACAGAACAGAAAGAGCCCGCAACGCATGGAATGAGATTTATAATTTTCAAAGATCGGTCTTGCAGGCCACACTGGCAATACCACTATATAGGTATTATCAATTAAACTGATCTGGTTAAAATACTTAAAACTGAAACTGTTTTATTGCCGTTATAAACTCAAATTTGAGGCTGTATTTAGAAATGAGTAGGAGACGTAAGTTATTTTTAGTTTTGGGTATAGCCGTTGGAATTATTGTGTTGATGTTTCGATATCAACAACTCGTTTTCTGACCAGAAAGGTCAGCAAACATGTATTGAGGAGAACAGCTTATTAACAGAATTTTGAAGAAATAGAAGATGAAAGACAACAAGAATTTTATTGCCTATTTGGCATTGGCAGCTGTCTGTGTGATTTGGGGTACCACTTACTTGGCGTTGCGAATTGGCGTAACGCAGTTTCCTCCTTTTCTCTTTTCTATGCTTCGCTTTTTAGCTGCGGGTCCAATACTTGTTGGTTTTATGCTTACGATTGGTAAAGCAACTTGGCCTGATCGGAAAACACTTTTTGATCAGGCCATTTCAGGACTGTTCATGGTCACATTGGGGATTGCCATGGTGGGTTGGGCGGAAGTTTATATATCAAGTGGAGTGGCAGCAATTATTTGTTCGATGATGCCCATTTGGACAGTTCTTATTAATGTGTTGGTCACTAAAGACGAGAAACCGAATTGGTTGATACTCCTTGGATTGGCAACAGGACTAGCAGGAATCCTAATGATTTTCGGTGAACATCTGACGGAATTCTCGAATGCCAATTATACAAAAGGAATCGCGCTTACTTTTCTGGCTAATCTTTGTTGGGCGATTGGTAGTATCTGGATCAAAAAGAAAAATCAGAACTCCAATCCATTTTTGAATGCCGGATTGCAAATGCTATTTGGTGGATTGTTCCTCATCCCGATTAGTTTGTTGCTAGATGATTACTCCACAATTCAGTGGAACAACGAGGTTGTTTTTTCATTAATCTATATGATCTTGATAGGATCAGTTGCAGCGTATGCTTGCTATTCGTATGCAATTAAAAAGTTGCCTATGACATTGGTATCTCTTTATGCTTACATCAATCCAATTGTAGCTGTCATTTTAGGTTGGCTGATACTAAGCGAAAAATTGAATTTTCAAATTGGGCTGGCTATTGTCGTCACAGTTGCCGGTATCTATTTAGTTAATAGAGGATATCAACTCAAAACAAACCCGATAAAGCCTCTTTCCAAAATGAAATCGACTTTCAAAAATTTGACCACAACAACTCCTAAGTAGTATGGAAATTAAGATTTATCAGGTAGACGCATTTACAGATCAGTTGTTTGCAGGTAATCCAGCCGCAGTGTGTCCTTTGGAAGAATGGTTGCCAGCTGCTGTCATGCAGAATATTGCCATGGAAAATTGCCTGGCCGAAACGGCTTTCTACGTGCAGGAAAAAGAAGGCTTGCGTATACGATGGTTCACGCCTACGGTGGAGGTTGATCTTTGCGGGCACGCTACATTGGCAACTGCGTTTGTGTTATTTAATCACGAAGGCTACCAAGGTGATAAAATTATTTTCAACTCTCGCAGTGGCCCCCTTACTGTTACGAAATCCGGAGATATGCTCACGCTGAACTTTCCAGTTGACACTTTGAAGGAAGTAAACTCAATATCTGAGTTGGAAGAAGGGCTTGGGGTTAAATCTACTAAAACATTTAAGGGCAAAACAGATTTCATGTTGGTTTTTGAGAACGAAGACCAAATCATTAACATGAGTCCGGATTTTAAAGTGATTGGAAAAGTAGACGCCCGCGGTATCATTGTAACGGCCAAAGGCAATCAGGTTGATTTTGTTTCAAGATTTTATGGCCCACAGTCGGGTATGGATGAAGATCCTGTAACAGGTTCGGCCCACACTTCTTTAACTCCCTATTGGGCAAAAATTATGAATAAAACAGAATTGACCGCTCGCCAATTATCGAAAAGGCAAGGAGAATTAAAGTGCAAACTAATTGGTGACCGCGTTGAGATTAGTGGACGAGCAAGATTGTATTTGGTAGGTAAAATATTTGTTGATTCTTGAAAAGCAATATGATTCAAATAGAACAAGCGACAATTATTCACCTGGATAGCCTAGCTATTCTGTTTGATCAGTATAGGGTCTTTTATGAGAAACAATCTGATGTGAAGGCTGCAAAGGGATTTCTGAGACAGCGAATCGAAGCAAATGAATCGGTCATTTTTGTTTCATTCAATGAAGCCAATGTAATGACCGGCTTTACTCAACTATATCCACTTTTCTCTTCCACGAGGATGAAGCGTCTCTGGTTACTCAATGATCTATTTGTAGAGGCGACTTTTCGGGGAAAGGGTTTTTCGATTGCGTTGATAGAAAGTGCTAAAGAGCATTGCAGGCAAACGGGCGGATGTGGATTGATTCTGGAAACTGCCAAGTCTAATACTATCGGCAACAAGTTGTATCCAAAGGTTGGGTTTCAACTAGATCAGGATCATCATTTTTTTAGCTGGGATAATTAGCATACCATGACCCTTCTGGATGTTAAAATTGTGCCCTACAAACCAGAATATCAACCCGCGTTTGAGTCTCTCAATCGAGCGTGGATTGAAAAGTATTTTTGGATTGAACCGATCGATGTAGAGGTTCTTCAGCATCCGGAACAAAAAATACTTGAGGCTGGTGGTGAGATCTTATTGGCAGTGGTAGAAAGTCAGGCAGTAGGAGTTGTCGCCTTGAAACGAGTGAGCGAAACAATATTTGAGTTTACTAAAATGGCCGTTGATGAGACGCACCAAGGAAAAAAAATTGGCGAGCGATTGGCCATTGCGGCCATTGCACAGGCACGTGATAAGAACGCTTCTAAAATTATTCTATACTCCAATACAAAGCTGGAAGCAGCAATCAAGCTATATCGCAAATTAGGATTTGTGGAAGTCGACTTGGATGGTCCTTATAAACGTAGTGATATCAAAATGGAATTGACGCTGAGTTAAATGAATGCCCTACTAAAAAAGGAATCCGAAGAATGGAGTTCTCTCTTTGAACTCATTTCCACGCAAAGTGTCGCGTACTTAAAGGATTTGCATGACCGACCAACTTCACCATCACAAGTTCCCACATTGCGCTCGAAACTTGATCAATTCGGTCTTGGTACACTTGGTGCGTTACAGCAATTCAACGAGCGATTTGAGACACTCATGGTTGGTTCATCCGGGCCACGCTATTGGGGTTTTGTTACTGGTGGAACTACTCCGGCAGCGATCGCAGGAGATTGGCTTTCAACAGTCTATGATCAAAACCCACAAGGTTTAAAAGGACAGGGCGATGTATCTGCGAACCTGGAAATAGAAACGATTCAATTGCTACTGGATCTGTTTCACTTGCCTCCGGATTTTTTTGGAGGATTTGTTACGGGTGCAACCATGTCTAACTTTACTTGTCTGGCTGTGGCACGTCAGTGGGTAGGAAAACAATTAGGAATAGATATAGCCAAAGAGGGAGTAGCAAAAGGAATCAAAGTTCTTACGGCTACACCACATTCCTCTTCTATAAAATCACTAGCGCTGTTGGGCATCGGTAGTAACAATGTAGTCAATATAGTCACCGAAGCTGGTAATCGTGAGGCAATCGATATTGATGCACTTGAACACTATTTCTCGAATAACTCATCTGAACCCGTCATTTTAATTTCCAGCGCGGGCACTGTTAATACCGTTGATTTTGACGATTTCAAATCCATTGCCAAACTGAAAGAGAAATATTCATTTTGGTGGCACATCGATGCTGCCTTTGGTGGATTTGTGGCCTGCTCGTCACATCATCAACATTTAGTAGCGGGCTGGGAACAGGCAGATAGTATCATAATTGATTGCCATAAGTGGTTGAATGTACCCTACGAGAGCGCAGTGTTTTTTGTGAAACAAAAACACAGCGTACTTCAGGTAGAGACGTTTCAAAACTCTAACGCTCCTTATCTG
>JABFSY010000109.1 GCA_013140395.1 Cyclobacteriaceae bacterium | reverse complement strand
GCGCCAAACAAATCACCCACCACATTCATCCCATCCATCAATGGCCCCTCGATTACATGCAGTGGTTTATCAAATTTATGCCTGACTTCCTCGATGTCAGCTTCAATAAATTCAATTACCCCTTTCACCAACGAATGTGTCAATCGTTCTTCAACCGTTCCTTTTCTCCACTCATCATCTTGCTCTTTCTTCTTGGCTGAACCTTTCACGGTTTCAGCAAACTCAAGCAGGCGCTCCGTTGCATCTTCCCTCCTATTGAGCAGAACGTCTTCGACACGTTCCAGCAAATCTTTAGGAATATCATCGTATACAGCAAGCATGGCCGGATTGACAATGCCCATATCCATGCCTTCTTTGATGGCGTGATACAAGAAGACAGAATGCATCGCCTCGCGGACTAACTGATTGCCCCGAAAACTAAACGACACATTGCTTACTCCACCGCTCACGTGTGCATGCGGTAGGTTGGTACGAATCCATTTAGTTGCTTTGAAGAAATCGAGTGCATAATTTCGGTGCTCGTCAATTCCTGTTGCAACCGGGAAAATATTTGGATCAAAAATGATATCCTGTGGAGGGAAATTTATTTTCCGCGTAAGGATGTCATAGGCCCTTTTACAAATGTCAATTCTTCGTTGATACGTATCTGCCTGACCAATTTCATCAAAAGCCATAACGACAGTTGCGGCACCATATCGCTTCACTAATTTTGCCTGACGAAGAAACTCTTCTTCACCAGCCTTTAAGCTGATGGAATTCACAATGCTTTTCCCTTGCAAACATTTTAAGCCTGCTTCGATCACCTGCCACTTAGAGGAGTCAACCATTACAGGTATACGACTGATCTCAGGTTCAGAAGCCATCAGGTTTAAGAACCGCACCATGGCAGATTCAGAATCCAACATGCCTTCGTCCATGTTTACATCTATTACCTGTGCCCCGCCCCTTACTTGATCTAAAGCGACAGACAGCGCCTCATCAAATTTATCTTCTTTGATTAATTTTAGGAATTTGGCCGAGCCCGTAACATTGGTTCGTTCACCAATATTAACGAAGTTAGACGCAGGGGAAACAGTTACTGCTTCTAGTCCGCTTAGTTTTAATGGTCGATTGTCCATTGTCAATAGACTATGGTTAATGGACAATAGACTAGAGTTATCAGGGATTTCTTTGCTCATTTATTTGATAGAATTTCTTAATGCTTGAATACTTTTGACCAGATCAGTTAGAATAAGGTAGAAACGTTCGAATTCCTCCTGATCGATTAATTTTCTTCTCCGAGCCAAGTGTAAGCAGCTAACGACCTCTATTGCTGATCTCAATGCATATCCAAGAAACTTCTTGAACTCGGGGTTGGTTTGTCCAGTTGACCCTTCGGCAATGTTCAATGCAATAGAGTCGGAAGCACGCTGAATTTGGGATGTAAGCACAAATAACTCCTTCCTAGGAAATTTTTCCGTCAACTTGCTGATCTCTCCAGAAAGCTCAATCGATTTCTGCCAAACCTTTAACCCTTCAAATTTAAAAGCCATAATGTGTTGATTTTCTATAAGGTCGATAGTCGATAGTCCATGGTCAATGGACAGTCGACCATGGACTATTGACCTGCCTTGGTTTATACTTCTTTGCTAACTCTGCTATCACTTTAATATGAGCTGGAGTGGTACCACAGCATCCGCCAAGAATATTTACCAACCCTTCTTTCAGGAATTCATCAATCTGACTTCCCATTTCATCCGGCCCCTCATCGTATTGTCCAAACTCATTAGGAAGCCCGGCATTAGGATAAGCGCTCACGAAAAACGGTGATTGTTCGTTCAAAATCTGTAAGTACGGTCTAAGTTGTCTTGCACCTAGAGCACAATTCAATCCAACGCTTAGCAATGGCACATGAGAAACCGAGATCAAAAATGCTTCAGTGGTTTGCCCGGAAAGTGTTCGTCCACTTGCATCGGTAATGGTTCCTGAAACCATAATGGGTAGTGATCTACCTTCTTCATCAAAAAGCTCCTGAATACCAAACAGGGCAGCTTTTGCATTTAGGGTATCAAAAATAGTCTCCACCAAAAGAAGGTCAGCGCCTCCATCCATCAGCCCCTTTACTTGTTCTTTGTAGGCGACTTTGAGCTGATCAAATGTTACGGCTCTGTACCCGGGATCATTCACATTGGGAGAAATAGAAAGTGTTCTGTTTGTGGGTCCAACTGCACCCGCCACAAATCTGGGCTTGTCGGGTTCTCTCTGAGTAAATTCCACCGCAACCTCTTTAGCAATTTTAGCGGATTGGAAATTAAGTTCGTAAACGATATGCTCTAAATGATAATCAGCCTGCGCGATAGTTGTTCCACTGAACGTGTTTGTTTCAGCTATGTCTGCACCGGCCTCAAAATATTGAGCATGAATATCTTTAATGATGTCCGGCCGTGTAATGGATAACAAGTCATTGTTACCCTTCAACAAATGCGAATGGTTCTTAAAACGATCGCCCCGAAAATCTTCTTCCTCTAATTTGTGGCGCTGGATCATCGTGCCCATGGCACCATCCAAAATAAGAATTCGTTCCTTTAAGATGTCTTTAATTTTCTTCACTCTTTCTCACGATTTAGTTTCGTGCTTATCCAGAAAGAGCCTTAGTGAATGGCCACTTATCTTCTCCGCATTTCGCAGAAGGGAGTTAGCACCAAGTTATTGGCAAGGTTGCTAAGACTTCATCGGGCCCTGTCCCTCGGTCTTTCTGGATAAGCAGTGCAAAGAAAAGCAATCTTGTAGTAATTAAAAAGTCATAATGCTTAATTTGCGGGCTCAAACAACCGTTGCCTGTGAAGCTTGCCGCCATCGATATCGGATCAAATGCCATCAGGCTTCAAATCTCGACCATACTAGATGGTGGAGAAAAAATGCTTTTTAAGAAATTGGAATACGTTCGTTTTCCTCTCCGTCTGGGGCACGATGTCTTTACCACGAACCGCATTAGCGATGGCAGTATAGCTAAGTTTAAAAAGCTGATGAAGGCATATAAACTTCTGCTGGAGCTCTATGAGGTAGATGATTATATGTTTTGCGCAACCTCTGCCATGCGCGAATCGGAGAACGGAGAAGAGGTAGCCCGACAGGTAAAAGAAGAACTTGGGATAACCATTAACATTATCGATGGGCATCTGGAGGCTGAATTCATTAACAAGGCAATTTTCTCCTATTTGGGCAACGAGACCTATCTTCATATTGATGTAGGAGGAGGCAGCACAGAACTGAATCTTTTTGTAAAAGGCAAAAAAATTAAAACCCGGTCATTTAAAATTGGTTCTGTCAGAATACTCGAGCACCACGACTCGCCAGTGATGTGGCAAGACATGGAGCATTGGGTACGCGAGAACGTAAAACTTTCCTATGGCAAAGTTACAGCCGTTGGAACTGGCGGAAACATATCCAAAATTTTTGAGTTAGCGCAAAAGAAGCCAGGTGCCACACTATCACTCAAAAAAGTAAAAGCCATTAAAGAAGAGATTGAGTCGCTCACGATTGATCAGCGAATTTATCAACTCCAAATGAACCCTGATCGTGCTGATGTAATCGTTCCTGCCAGCGGCATCTATATCAAAGTGATGGAATGGGCTCACTCGAACAGTATCATTGTTCCCGATGTAGGATTGAAAGACGGCATCCTGCTCCATGTACTTGAAAGAAACTTACAACAGAAAAAAATTGAGTTTAAGAAGTAGAACAGGTCTTACATCTAGAACAACTTTACATCCTGAAATATCTCTTTTGTAACTTTATAGAACTCTTTATGGATATTGAAAGGTGGTTCACCGTTTAATTCCTTGATCTTGTAGGTACCGTCTTCGCACATCACATACGAATTGACATTGTCTTTCAAGTTATACCGTAGGATATTCATCGCCTGCTTGCGAAGCATATCCGATTCAAGACGAAATAGCGACTCAATTCTTCTGTCAAAACTTCGTACCATAGCATCGGCACTGCCCACGTATACTTTTGGGGCACCATCGTTGTGGAAGTAATAAATCCTAGAGTGCTCTAAATACTCACCCACTACAGAAACAACCTCGATGTTTTCACTTAGTCCTTTTCTACCGGGCCGCAAGCAGCACATTCCTCGTACAATTAGCTTGATTGGAACCCCTGCGTTGGACGCGTCATACAAGCAATTGATAAAGTCGTTATCCTGAATCGAATTGAGTTTAATGATAATGCCTGCTGTTTTTCCATTTCGGGCGTTTTCGGCTTCACAGCGAACGAGATACATCAGCTGATTGCGCATATCGCGAGGCGATGTAATCAAATTTTTATAGGTAGTCGGATGCGAGTGGCCGGTAATTACATTGAAAAATTCAGAGACATCATTGGCATATGAATCGTTGGTGCTCAAGATGCCCACATCTGTATAAAAGCGTGAGGTGGTCTCGTTGTAGTTGCCGCTTGAGAGATGGACATACCGATATACACGATCCGGTTCATTTCGAACAATCAGCAAGAGTTTGGTGTGCGTTTTAAGACTACTCACCCCATAAATTACGAAGCATCCCGCTTGCTGCAGTTTTTTTGCTTCCCGTATATTATTCTCCTCGTCAAATCGGGCTTTCACTTCAAATAAAACCGAAACATGCTTACCATTTTCAGCGGCCTTAAGCAAAGCTGCACTCACCCTCGACTCACCTTTTGCCAGTCGGTAGATGGTAATCTTAATGGAAAGCACAAATGGATCGTCTGCCGCCTTTTCCAATAACTCCAACACGGGTTCCATGGAGTTGTAGGGATGGTGCATCAGGATATCACGTTCCTTTAGTACCTCAAACAAATCTCGGGTACCTAATTCTGGGAACGATACCGGTTTCACTTGTGGGGGAAGTTGCAGCCGCTTGCTCTTAAACTCAGGGTGCCCCACTACTTGGTTGAGGCCG